>CAIXEA010000124.1 GCA_903918315.1 uncultured Acetobacteraceae bacterium
CGGGTCGCTATGCGCTGTGAGAAGACCAAGCGAAACTACGAGGCATTCGTGTCATTGGCCTGTGTGTTTGTCTTGATCAAATCCGTCCACACGGCCTAAACCGGTATTGCTCTATCCCAGGCATGCCGCGCTCAAAAGGCCCAGCACGAGCGAGACCGAGGCCAGAAACACCGCCTCCGCCATATCGCCCCGGGCCAATGCCGCGCTGGCATCCCGGCGCAGCAGGCGCATCGCGGCGAAACACAGGAGCTGCACCAGCAAGGCCACGGCGGCGGAGACGATCATGTCCGCCAGGCTGGCACTGTGGATGACCGCGGCCGCAAGGGGGAGCGCGAACCCGACCATCGCCCCGCCCAGGGACAGCGCCACCGCGGTATTTCCCGCCCGGATCAGCGCCCATTCATGGATGGGCGTCACCAAGGTGAAGGCAGCCAAAAAGGCCGCGAGCAGCAGGATCGTGGTGCCGAAATAGGTCAGAAACGCGAGCAGGTTCTGGATATCGCTCATGTCGGACTCCGAAAAAAATGGGGCACGAATCGGCTGGTATCGCGGGTGATCGGGGTCGCGTCTTCGCGAATACCCATCCCGCACGGGCGTCCGGCGATGATCCAGCCGCCGATGACGGGATAGCGGCCATCGACCTGGGGCAAGGGATGCCATGCCTGGTAGACGGTCCCTTCCGCGCCGTAGGGACCGTCCGTCGCATGTCCGGGGGCCGTGATATTGGCGCCTTCCCGTCCAAACAGGGGTTTGGCGATTTCCTGACGTCCGGCCTTGCCGGGCTCCCGATAGGCGGGCAGGAGGTTGGGGTGGCCGGGAAACAGCTCCCACAGCAGGGCCAGGATGCCCTTGCCCGCCAGCAACAGGCGCCAAGCCGGTTCGATCCAGCGGGTCGGCGCCTGTTCGATATGGGTTCCAAACGTGTCGCGCAGTAGAAATTCCCAGGGATACAGCTTGAACAGGGCGGCGATTTCATCCCCTGGCAGATCCACGAAGCGGCGCCCGTTCCAGCCGATCTGGTCGATGAACAGGAAGGGCGCGTTGAAGCCGGCTTGAATGGCGGTGTCCCGGAGATAGTCCGTGTTCCCGCGGTCTTCCGCCGAGTCCCGCTGGCAGGTGAAATGCACGGTCGCCGGCAATCCCATCCTCGGCCAGGCGGCGATCAAAGCCTCATGGATGGAATTGAACTGGTCCGCACCCGGAAAGGCGCATTGCAGCCACTCCCACTGTACCACGCTGCTTTCGAACAACGCGGTCGGGGTATCGGCGTTGTATTCGAAAAGCTTGGGGGTTCCGGCACCATCCCAGCACAGATCCATCCGGCCATAGAGGCTGGGTTCCTGTCGTTCCCAGGAGCGTACGACAAGCGGCCAAACCGTGTCCGGGATCCCCAACAGGGCATGGCGGTCATGGCGGACCGCATGCTCCGCCGCGAGGCGGCAAAGTCGTTCCAGCTCCGCCAATGTATCGTCCAGATGATCAATCTGTCCGGCGGTGAACTCCCAGCATGCGGTTTCGTCCCAATAGGGCTCGCCGGCGATGTCCGCATAGGCAAATCCCAGGGCCCGCGCCCGTTCGCGCCAGTCTCGTCTTGGAGGGATGGGATGGCGTTTCATGGTAGTCAGGATCCGCTGCCGCCGGCCGCGTGCCCGGCGGCACCGAAGCCGCCCCGCATAACACCGCCGAGCGCGTGGAACCCGCCCGATGATCCCGTCCAGGCGCCGTGGCCGATGTAGAAGTGGCTCCCGGAGCCGGTGGTGCAAGCGATCAGCTGGCCGGTTGCCGGGTCTCTACAATGCCCGCGAACATCCACCGCCATGGCGATCACGCCACCACCGAGCAAGGCCAGGGAAATGGCGGTCGGGCTCCGCATGGATCGATGTTAGAACCAATTTGGCTGCCGGTATAGCGGTCATCCGGGGTGGGCTTCGAAGAACGCCAGCAGATGGCGCAACAGGATGTCCGGCTGCTCTTCCGGCACCCAATGGCCGCAGTGTTCGATCACGCCGCCGCGCACATCCGTCGCCATCCTTTGCAGGGACTCGACGACCTCCCGGCCTCGCCCCCAGGCGCTGTCGCCGCCGAGTGCCAGGACCGGCATGGGCAGCTTGAATGTGCCCGCGATGGCCGCGTTATCGGCGATGTCGCGGGGAATATTGCGATAATATGCCAGGCCCGCCCGAAGCGCGCCGATCTGCCGATAAGTGCGAAGGTATTCAGTGATATCCGCGTCCGGGATGACGTTCGGATGGTGGCCGTAGGTGCGGTAGAACCAGCCGAAATAGATGTCCTCTCGGCCCGCCACCAGGGCCTCCGGCAAATCTTGGGTCTGATGAAACGCATGGTGCCAGCGCCGTCCGCCCTGGCTGATGTTGGGGCTGCCGTCGCCGGGGATCGTCACGTCGAGGATCGTTAGCGTTTTGACCGCGTCCGGGTGCGCGGCGGCCAAGGCATAGGCGGTCGGTCCGCCCCAGTCATGCCCCACGAGATGGAAAGCCTCGATGCCCAGTTGCTCATGCAGCAGGCGCCAGATGTCGTTCGCGACGGTCTTTTTGTCGTAGCCGTCGGCCGGACGCGAGGAATCGCCGAGGCCCCGTAAATCCGGTGCGATCACCCGATAGTGGCGCGCGAGTTCGGGCATGATATGGCGCCACTCGTACCAGGTCTGGGGCCAGCCGTGCAGCAGGACGACGGGAAAGCCCTCCCCGGCGGTGACGTAATGCAGCCGGACATCGCCGAGTTCGGCGTAATGATGGATCATGACGTCTCCGTTGGCCGCTCCCTGGTCCGGGCATCATGACGTGCAATCGGGGATCGCGTCCACCGGGCCGAGCATGCCGGGGGAACACCGTGTTGGCGCCTCATCATTGGCTTCATGACAGGGGCCCGGCCGCCTGATACAGTCGTGTCATGCAGTATACTCGTAGCGTCCGCCGCGCCGTTTTCCTGGCTCTGTCCCTGTTGTCCGCCTGCGCGGCAACGGATGCCCCGCTGAACGGGACCGATAGCGCGAGGGAGGAGCAATCGACGGGGCCGCTCGGGCATTTTCTGGCGGGGCGGTTTGCCCTCACCGAGGCGGACCCGGCCGTCGCCGCGAAGGAGTCCTTACGAGCCCTGGCTCAGGCCCCCAACGAGCCGGAGGTTCTCCAGCAGGCATTCATTGCCAGTATCGCCGCTGAACATCCGGACGCGATCGCCTTGGCGCGGCGGTTACCCACTAATCTGGCGGCCCAGCTGCTGCTCGCCGATGATGATCTTCGCGCTGAACGATGGGCCGAGGCAGAAAAGCGGTATCATGCCCTCCCGCGGGAGGGGCTGTCGCAATTGCTGCAACCGTTGTTGGTTGCCTGGGCGCAGCAAGGCGGCGGGCGAACGGATGCGGCCTTGCAGACTTTGCGGCCTTTCGTGGAAAATCCGCGGATGCGGGGCATCTTCTCGCTGCATGCCGGGCTGATCGCCGATATCGCGAACCGGCCGGAGGATGCGGCACGGTATTTCCGGCCGCTCCTGACCGATGCGGCGGACAGTGACCTCCGTCTGGCGCAGATCCTCGCCAGTTGGCAGGAGCGCAACCAGCATCAGGCGGACGCGCGGCGCATTCTGGCCACGGTCGGTGAGCGTTCGCCGGAAATTGGCATCGCGCTGCGTGATCTGCTGGCGACGCTCAGTGAGCGGCCGGTCAAAAATCCGGCCGATGGCGTCGCGGAAGCCTATGTCGCCTTGGCCGGCGCATTGCGGGCGCAGGAGCAACCGGAGGCGGCGCTCCTGATGCTGCATCTCGCGCTCCGGGTCCGGCCGACCTTCGCGATGGCGCGGCTTCAGGAGGCGGAAATTCATGCCGGGCGCAAACACTATCCGCTTGCCGTGCGCGCGCTGGAGTTGATCGCCGACAATGATCCCCTGATCGTCATGGCGCGCCTGCGACGGGCCGCTTTGCTGGATCGCATGGATCGGCGTGACGAAGCGATCGCGGCGTTACAAGGGCTCGCGGCTGAGCATCCCGAAAGCCGGCTGCCCGATCTCCAGCTTGGGGATATATTCCGGTCCCAAAAACGGTTTGACGACGCCATCGCAGCGTATACGCGAGCGATCGCGCGGATCGACAAGCCGGTCCGCTCCGATTGGCTGGTCTATTATGAGCGTGGTGTGGCCTATGAGCGGTCCAATCGCTGGCCTTTGGCCGAGGCGGACCTGAAATTGGCGCTGGAGCTTTCGCCGGGCCAACCATTCGTATTGAATTACCTCGCCTATTCCTGGGCTGATATGGGGCGCAACCTGGATAAGGCGCGAGAGATGCTCCAGCAGGCGGCCGCGGTCCGCAAGGATGATGGGGCCGTCACGGACAGTTTGGGGTGGGTGATGCTCCGCCAGGGCGATATCGTCGGCGCCGTCCATATGCTGGAACACGCGGTGGAGCTGGAACCGCAGGATGCGACCATCACCGACCATTTGGGCGACGCCTATTTCGCGGCTGGCCGCACGATTGAGGCGCGCTATCAATGGAAACGCGCCCTGACGCTCGATCCCGCGGCGGACGATGTCGCGAAGCTGGAGGAAAAGCTAAAAAAGGGGCCCGCCGCCTCGGGGGCCGGCAAAAGCCCGCGGCCGTGACCCAGGCCGCCCAGGAGGCCGCTCCGGCCAAGATCAATCTGTTCCTGCACGTCGTCGGTAAGCGCGCCGATGGCTACCATTTGCTCGATAGCCTGGTCGTGTTCACGGCCGCGGGTGATCGATTGTCCGTGCGTGCCGCTGATACGCTTTCATTGCAGGTGACCGGGCCCTTCGCGGCGGGTTTGGACCAGGAGGGCGACAACCTCGTGCTGCGTGCGGCCCGCGCATTGGCGGAGGCGGCGGGAATCGCGCCGCGGGCCAGCCTGATTCTCGAGAAAAACCTGCCCGTCGCGTCCGGGATCGGCGGTGGTTCGTCGGATGCGGCGGCGGCCCTGCGCCTGTTGTCCCGGCACTGGGGGCTCACGCTGGATCCGGTGCTGATGCACAGCCTTGCCCTGCGGCTCGGCGCCGATGTCCCGGTCTGCCTGCGGGCCGCGCCAACCCAAATGCGCGGTGTGGGGGAGCAGTTGGACCCGGCGCCTGGCTTGCCGGATTGCGGCATCGTGCTGGTCAATCCAGGATTGGCCCTGGGCACGGTGGACGTCTTCCGGGCCCGCTCAGCCCCGTTTTCACAACCCGTCACTTTGCCCGCCGATTGGCGCGATGCGGCCGCGATGGCGGCCGATCTGTCGGCGGTGAATAATGATTTGCAGCCGCCAGCGATCAGGCTGTGCCCCACGATTGGCGTGGTCCTGTCGTCCATCGCGGGGCAGGCGGAGTGCCTGTTGGCGCGTATGAGCGGCTCGGGCGCGACCTGTTTTGGTTTATTCCCCGATGCGTCGACGGCCGAACGGGCGGCGAGGGCACTCGCCCGCCCAGGATGGTGGACTTGGGGCGGCGCGATTCTTCCGGCATAACACGCTTGCCGTGAGCGTCGGCTCGACCTATCAGACAGCTCACTCGTGCTTGCGCCAGTTGGGGTGTCGCCAAGCGGTAAGGCAACGGATTTTGATTCCGTCATTCGGAGGTTCGATCCCTCCCACCCCAGCCACGCGGTCTGGCGTCCCATCGGTTCCAGCCGCGGCAGCGCCGGCTTGCGGCGCCACCGCGAACAGGATCAGCCAATCACGGGGCGATCATCCGGTAGACCCGCGCCGCCGTGCCGCTGTAGAGCGCACGTTTCTCCGCTGCCGACGCACCGGCGGTGATGCGCTTGAAGGCATTCCATAGTTCCGTATAGCCGCCCGACTGCTTGTCGGGGGGGAAGTTGCTTTCAAACATGCACCGATCCACCCCAAAGGATTCGATGCAATGCTCGATATAGGGACGCCAGGCGGCTGCCAGGTCCTCCGATGATGGCGGCAGATCGCGCTCATGAAAATCGAACCCGACGGAAACCATGCCCAGGCCGCCCAGTTTCATCGTCACGTTGGGGCACTGGGCGAGCGCGTTGATATTGGCTTGCCACGCTTTGAAAATATCCTGCCGATGCCCGGAATACGGCCCAACGCCGAGAATGCCGCCGACATGATTGAGAATGATGGAGGTATCCGGGAACGACCGCGCCAGATCGATCGCATCGGGTAATTGCGGGTGGTACTGCCAGGATTCGAAGCTGAGCCCAAGCGGCGCGAGCTGCGCGAAGCCTTCGCGGAACTTTGGGTCCATCACCTGGTGCAAGGGCACGGGACGGGACGCGTATTTGCTGACGGCCTCATGTTCATCCCAGGCGACGCCGTGGCGCATGCCGCGCAGCCGGCCGCCGGCGGCGATGATTTCCGCCTCCATCAATTCCCGCACATTGGCGGCGCCCAGCGTGAGATCGCCGCCGCCGATGATGACCTCGGCGACCCGGCAGGGCCCGAAACCGCCGGACGCGCTCATGGCCGCGAGGCCGGCGACGAATTCGACTTCGCCCAGCGCGGCCATATGACGCGGGCCGGCCTTGCGATACATGGCCCGGCATTCGAGGAAAACGGTGGAAACGATATTATGGCCCCCGCCGATATCGGACAGCAGGCCGGGTAGCAGATACTCACCCCGATTCGGTGCATGCCAGAAATGGTGATGCGGATCGATGATAGGTAAGTCCGGCTCGAGCGCCGCTTCCGTCGGGCGCCTGGCGAGCCAGGCCGCCAGGGCCGCATCATCGCGCACGTGGGAGCCGCGATATTCCCCTTTTGAGTCCGCGACATGGGCCATGGTTGTCGTCTCCTGTGATCTTGGTGGACAGTGTGCCTGTTCTGCCGCCCCTTGTACGCCGAATGCGGCTGATGGGCGAGACCGGGCTGCCTTCAGCGCGGCGCGGGCGTGTCCCAGCCGATCCAGTCGCAGAAGGATTGCCCCATCACCAGGTCCAGATCGGGGCCTTTCAGCCATGGCAGCTCCTCGGTGAACAGGGTCACGCATTGCCACCAGGTGCAGCGCATGCGGGTGATGTCCGTGCCCCAGAACATGCGGCGGGGGCCGAACGCGTCGAACACCTGGTGCAAGGCGTCGTGAATGCTGGGGAAGGGGTAGGGGTCCCGGACATAGCCGGGCTGGCCGGTGGCTTTCACGGCGACGTTGGGATGTTTCGCCAGCGCCAGCAGTTGCGGCAGCGTGCGATAGGCGGCCTCGGCCCCTTCCGTCGCCGGCGGCACGGCCATGTGGTCGATGCTCAGCCGCAAGCCGGGATGGCGTTCAGCGATCTCCCCGACTTTGGGCAGGAATGCGGCGGCCGCGAGGGACACCGGGATGCCCAGGCGTTCGGCCGTGGGCCAGAGCCAGTCCAGGGTCCCATCCGTGGGCCAGGACCGCGATCGCGGGTCGGAGAAGTAGAAGCGCAGCCCTTTCATTCCCGGTCGGCTTTTCCAGGTTTCCAACAAGGCCCGCTGGTCGGGCTGGTCCAGGTAGATCCAGCCCATGATCCCGAACCGATCCGGATGGGCCCGCGCGGCCTCAACGGCCAGTTCGTTGGAATCCGGATCCCACATCACGGGATGGATCACCGCCCGATCGATGCCAGCGGCATCCATGTGGGCCAGGGCTTCCTCTTTCAGGTACGGGGTCTGACGATGATGGGCGGACGGCTTGCCCTTGGTCCAAAGATGGATTTGCGCGTCGGTGATCATCATGATGTTCGTTCCCTGGCGTTTCCTGATGCGGCCGTTTTCCGGCCGTCAGCGGTGATCCGTCCATCCCACCACACTTGCCCGGCGGTTTCCACCATGCCAGCAATGGACCGGACGAACGGTTCGCCATAGGCTAGAAGGGGATGACCGGCAGTGGACCCACCAAAGGTCTGAATCCGGCGATCATGCACGAAGGCCACATAAGTCAGGAGCCATCCATGTCCATCCAGTTCATCGGCATGATCGCCGCTGAGGCCAAGTCCGAGATCCACCCGCCGCAGGGCCCCGTCATCGATCCCGACTACATCGCCCGCTTTGCCCAGGCGCATGAGGCCGCGGGCTTCGACCGGGTGCTGATCGCGCATAATTCCTCGGACGCCGACGCGGTGCTGGTGGCCATGCATGCCGCCCAGGCGACATCAACGCTCGGCTTCATGATCGCGCACCGGCCGGGCTTCATCGCGCCGACATACGCCGCGCGTCTGTTCGCGACGTTCGACGTCCTCTCCGGCGGCCGGGGCGGGATTCACATCATCACCGGCGGTGATCCGGTGGAACAGGGACGCGATGGTGATTTCCTGAACCATGAGGAGCGCTACCGCCGCACCGACGAATATGTCGGGCTCATGCGCCAGACCTGGACGGCCGATAAGCCGTTCAACCATCAAGGACCATACTACCGGTTTGAAAATGCCTTCGCCCGGGTCAAACCCGTCCAGAAACCCCATATCCCGGTGTTCTTTGGCGGATCGTCCGACATTGCCATCGAATTCGCCGCCAAACACGCCGACATCTACGCCTTCTGGGGGGAGACGCTGGACCAGGCCCGCGACACCATCACCCGTGTCCGCGCCGCGTGCGCCCGCATCGGCCGCAATCCCGATACGATGCGCTTCAGCCTGTCGATGCGCCCGGTTCTGGCCGCGACCGAAGACGCGGCCTGGAAGCGCGCCGACCGCATCATCGAACGGATCCGAGACCTGCGCGGCGCCGGGGTGGGCCGCTTCAATGCCAAACCCGAAAGCGTCGGTTCGGCCCGATTGCTGGAAGCCGCGGCCGGCGGGCGGGTGCGCGATACCCGCCTCTGGACCGAAGTCGCGGCCGTTGTCGGCGCGGGTTCCAACACGACGTCACTGGTCGGCACACCCGAGCAAGTGGCGGAATCACTGATGGCCTATCATGCGCTGGGCGTGACCACGTTCCTGATCCGCGGCTTCGACCCGCTGGAGGACGCGACGGATTACGGCACGAATCTGCTGCCGCTGGTGCGGGAGGCAGCCGCGAAAGCGCCTCTGGCGGTCGCGGCCGAGTAGTCGAAGCGGTCCTGGCCGGACGCGCGCCAGCCAGGACGGGCCGCGATACGCCGCCGCCCCTGTTGCTGCTTCAGAGCCGGGGCAGGCGCCGTGTCGCGCAGAATGTGCCCCCGCCCCAAGGAACGAGGCAGGTCATCTTCACCCCGTCACCGCCGGTCAGAATCAGGTGAATGTCAGCCGGGCCACGGGCGATCGGCCAGTCGGTGCCGGACTCCTGCCAAAGGAAGCGCTGCGCCGCCGCCAGGTCCCAACCGCCTTTGACGATGACGTCGGCCATTTCCGCGGGCAGCAGCAGGAATTGCTCGCCCGGTTCGCGCCGGCGGCCGCCCGAAGCGGCGGCGCGTGCGCCCTGCATCGCAGCCAAAGCGGGTCGCAACACCGCCTCCGGCGTGGCGGCGCCGGCTTGCGGCAGGACCTCGATCGTGCCGGACAAGCCGATGACGGTCACCGCGCTATCGGCCGCATCCAGGCCCCGGCGCGTATGCAAAGGCGGGGTCAGGGCGTGCTGGCCCTCCGCGAAAGCCATGCCGTATTTGGCGGGCTGGCCCATTGTGGCCATATCGCCCACAAGCGGCCGGGCGCCGCCGATATTGGTCAGCACCAGCCGCAGCGCGCGGCCGATACAGGCATTGGCGCGATTGCCCGGGCCCAGGCAGTTGGTGCCGGCATTCATCCCCAACGCCTCGACCGCGGGACCATGCACCAGCACGGCGGCCGTTGGGGTGCCGGTGGTGGTCTGGATGCCCAGCAGGTTGAACGATGGCTCCAGCGTGGCGCGCGCGGCTTCCAGCACGACCGGGAATTCGGCCGGGCGGCAGCCGGCGATCACGCAGCACCAGGCCACCGCCTGGGCGGTGATCTCGCCAAACAAAGGCGGCATGAAGTCGAAGGATTGCGCGGGGTCGCGCCCCGCCAGCATCGCGTCCAGGCGGGCCTGCGTTGGGATGACCGTGGGCAGCCCATCGGACAGGGCCGCGTCCAGCAGGATGGCCTGCGCCGTGTCCCAATCCGTATCGGCCGGGAACAGCGGCGCGTCGCGGTCGCCGACGGGAAGCGTGGCCAGGCTCATCCGGCGGCGGGGGGCTTCACGCGGATCGAAATCGCCGCCGTGCCGCCGAAGGATGGGATCCATGCGGAGTGCTTCCCCGGACCGCCCGCCACCGCGACATGGATGTCGTCCGGCGTCGGCGCGACCTTGTAGAAGCCGTTCTCCGGCGGATTGCCGCCGGTTTCATACCGTTCCTGATTTTCCGGGGACACCTCGGTGATCGGCACGCGCGCGGTGTCGAACAGGAATTGCTGGATCTGCGGCACCGTCCATTTGTCGCGGGCGATGGTGGCCGCATGCTCCGGCCCGAGGATGATGAAGAATGGCCCCTTGGCGGAAATCGTGTTCGCCGTCGGGGCGGCGATCCCGCCGGCGAAGGTCGTCAGCAGATCGCGGCCGGTGGTGCTGCCATGGTCGTTCAGATTGTGGTTGGGCTCGGAGGAGATCACCGTCACCACGCTTTCATCGGCCCGGAAGCCCTGGCGGACATGGTAGGGGTCGAAGGGGCTTTCTTCCTCGTTCTCGCCGAAGCAGAACGTGTATTTGGCCGGGGAGCCGAAGGTGGACCGGTCCATGATCCCGGGCCTGGCGCCCCCGACATTGTTCAGGATCAGTTGCAAGGCCCGGCCGATAGCGGCGTTGGCGCGCCAGCCCTGTCCGAAGCAATTGGTGCCGCAGTTGATATTCAGCGCATGCCGCAGCGGCCCGTTGATCATGATCATGGGCGCGCAGGAATGGGTCGTCGCCAGCGTGCCGTGCAGGTTGTAGTCCGCCACCAGCACGGCCCGCAGCGCCGCCAGAACGGCCGGGAAATAGGCCGGGCGGCAGCCGGCCATCACCGCGTTCGCGGCCAGGCTGCGCAGCGTCGGCGTCAGCAGGCGTGGCGTGATGGCGGCGAAGGGCTCATTGTCGCCGCGCGCGCCGTCCATCATGCGGGCGACGGCATCCTCCGTGGGTGGCACCAGCGGCAGGCCGTCGGTCCAGCCCTGGGCTTCAACGAAGTCGGCCCAGGCGTCGGGATCCATCTCGGGGATGTCGAGGACCTCGGCTTCGGCGGTGTCGGACATCGGCTGTTCCTCTTGCCTTCGTCGTCCTCGGGCTAAGCCAGGGGACGACGAAGCGAGTTAGCTTTTCATCTCCAGCCGCAGGCCCGCGAACGCCGTGTTGATACGGTCTTCGAGTTCCGCCGCGTTCAGACCGCCGACAGGGTGTTTGACCACCACCAGATGCGGTTCGAGCTTACGGGCCTTGGCCTGTGCGAGGACGAGCGGGCGGAACGTCTCGGTGGCAATTACCACCCCGACCAGGCCGCGCTTCCGCAATTCAATGCTGTCGTGGAAACTCCACGATGAGCAGGAGCCTCAGTCACCCAGCGCGAGCAGCGCGATGCGGTACTTGCGCACGACATCGTTGATCATCTCGGGCGGGGCCGGCTGGCTGGCGCTGCCCTTGGCGATATGGTCGATATTGTCGATGCGCCGGATGGATGCGAGGCGGCTGCGCACGCCTTCCAGCAATTCCCGCGCATTCGGCTTGTTGTTCGAAAACAGGACCATGGGGTCGTTCAGCCAGTCGACCGGCCCGGCCGTGGCGGAGCCTTCGTCCTGCGGCGCGATGCCGAATGTGGGGTTGACGATGCGCATGGCGTTTTCCTCTGCCTCGTATCTCACTCCTAAGCGGCGGCTTTGCCAAGAGGGGCAGGCTCGACTCAGAGTTATGTTTTCAGTCCAGCCGCCGACAGCGCCGATTCAGCGGCCAGGCGCCCATCGGCCATCGCGGCGGCGAGGGTGCGTGATGCGCCCGCACGGGTATCCCCCGCCGCGAACAGGCCCGGCAGGTTGGTGCGCAGCGATCCGTCGGTGATGAGGCGGCCGTCCGCATCGCGCGCCAGCGCCGGGGGCGCGAAATCCACCGCCGGCCGGCGGCCGGTTTGCAGGAAGACCACCGGCGTTTCAATGCGTTGTGCCGGGGCGGAGCCGGTCTGGACGGTGATCGAATCCAGGCCGTTCGCACCCTCGAGCGCGGTGATCCGGCCGGCGATGACGGTGACGGTATCGGCCACCGGGACCGGCTCATTCTGGGTGATCAATGTCACCCGGCAGGTGGCGGCCGCCAGTTCGACGGCCTCTTGCACCGCCCAACGATCGGCGCCTGCCACCACGACCGCCTGTCCGGCATAGAGGGGCCCGTCGCAGGCCGCGCAGTGCGACAGGCCCATGCCCTCGAATTCGGCCTCATTGGAAAGGCCGAGCGTTCCCGGCGCGAGGCCGGTGGCCAGGATCACGGCGGCGGCGGTATGGGTTTCGTCATCCGTTTCGATGCACCAGCCGGTGCTGGTCCGGGCCAGACCGGTGACCTCCGCGAGGCCCAGCTCCGCGCCCGCGGTCATGGCGTCTTCCTGCAGACGGGCCATGAGATCGGGGCCGGTGAGGTCCTCCCCCAGGTCGTGCAGGGTGCCCAGATTCATCAATTCCCCGCCGCCGCCCATGCGGTCGATCAGCAGGCAGGACTGGCCGGAGGCGGCCGCGGCGGCTGCGGCTGCGGCGCTGAGGCCGGCGGCGCCGCCGCCGATGATGACGAGGGTCCAGTGTGGCACGCGATTATCTCCGGCAGATTGATTGGGACCCGATTAGTTCGGAACCGTGCCCTTCAGCATCACGCGGTACAGGTAGCGGAGCTGGTTCATGTCGTAATCGCCATTCGCCTTGTGCAGCAAACACCGGTTGTCCCACAGCACCAGGTCGCCTTTGCGCCAGCTGTGCCGGTATTGATGCGCCGGCTGGATCGCGTGCTCCAACAGGGTGTCCAGCAGCGGCAAGGCCTCTGCGTGGCTCAGGCCCAGAATGCCCTCGATCCGGATCGGGTTGATGTAAAGGGCCTTGCGGCCGGTCTCGGGATGGGTGCGCACGATCGGATGCAGCACGGCATTGGGCACCCGCTCTTTCGCGGCGTCCGGCAGACCCATCAACTTCCGGGTGCTGTGGCTGTTTTGATAGACATGGATCGCCTTCAAATCCGCGATCCGCACCTGCATCGCCGGGGAGAGCGACTCATAGGCGCGATGCATGTTCACGTATTGCGTGTCGCCGCCCCGATCCGGCAGCGTCACCGCGAACAGCACCGTCGCCTTGGGAGGGCGGGCGTCGTTCGAATGGTCGGTGTGGTAGCCCTCGCCGGGGATATAGCGGGTTCCGTCGGGGAACTGGTCCTGGTTGGAGATATAGTGGATCTGCGGACACTCGGGCAGCGCGAACCGGGTGTTGTGCTGGATGAACACCTCCCCGAACAATTGCACCGCGTCCAGCACCTGCTGCGGGGTCATGGCCTGGTCGCGAATGACCAGCACGCTTTGTTCCGTGAAGGCCGCGTTGAGCCGGGCTTTGGTCGCATCATCGATGGGCCGGGTCAGATCGACGCCCGTGGCTTGCGCGCCGGTGTGATCGGACAGCTTGGTGATGGTCAGGCTCATGCGCCGCCTCCTGTGCTTATTGGGTTTGCCACCGCGCCGCGGCGGCGTCATCGGCGTCGCGTGCTTCCACCCAGATGGACCCGCCATCCGCCAGATCTTCGCGTTTCCAGAACGGTGCCTTGGTCTTCAGCCAGTCGATCAGGAAGGCTGTCGCATCCAGGGCGGCCTGCCGATGGGCGGAGGCGGCGAGCACGAGCACGATGTTTTCGCCCGGCTGCATGCGCCCGACGCGGTGGATGACGGTGCAGCCCAACAGCGACCAGCGGCGTTCGGCCTCCGCGGTGATGCGCTGGATGGCACGCTCCGTCATCGCCGGATAGTGTTCCAGCGTCAGCGCCGTCACGATCGGCGTCCCCGCCTGCGGCACCGCGTCGCGCACGGTGCCGATGAAGCAACCGATGCCGCCGATATCGGTGCGACCAGCCGTGAGGGCCGCGATTTCCGCGCCGACATCGAAATCGGTTTCGCTTACGACAATGCGCGCCATGCCGGAGCCTTTCGGATCAACCGCCGGTGACCGGCGGAAAGAACGCCACTTCGTCGCCGTCCCGGATCACCGCTGTGGCGTCCGCGAATTCCTGATTGACCGCACAGCGGATGGTGCGGCGATTCTGGAACGCGGACGCATATCCGCCGCCGCGGGCCGCCAGCATGTCGGTCAGGTCCGCGACGCTGACATGGCCGCCCGGCAAGGCCAGTGCTTCTTCGTTCAGGCCCACCCGCTCACGCAGCCAGGCGAAATAAAGGATGGTGATCACTTGGGCGTGGTGACCGTTTCCACCCGGCCATCCGGGTGGATGACCGTGCTGGTGCCATTGCCGTTCGGGACGACGATGGATGAACCGGTCGCGGCGGCGGGTTGGTTCGCGGTATCGGCCGTGCGCGGCTGCGTGACGGTTGCCCCGGTCTTCGGCATGGCATGGGCCATGGGCGCGCCGATGGAGGTCGCGAGGTTCGGCTGATCCCCAGGGGCGCCGATCCCGGCCTGGTTGCCGATATCGCCGATGGTGGGGGATGGCGGCAGGGGGCCGGGCCAGATATCGCCCGGCTCCGTCTCCAGCGCCGGCGGCAGCGGGTTTTGGCCCATCACGCGGCCCATGTTGACGCTGTCACCCACGGGTGCGTTGGGGCTGTAGCCGCCGGTCAGCGGTGGGTTCCACCAGGTGTTGCCACACCCGCCGAGCAGCAGGGTCAACGTCAGGCCAGAAAGGGCGATAGGCCGCATGAAAAACGCTCCAGGACAGGCCACCGCCGCGCGGCAGCCCATGGGATGACGGCGGCAATCGGACCGCCGATCGGTAATGTGCCCCCGGATCGCGACGGGCTCAAGCATCCCCACGAAAACGTCAGGAAACGAAGGCAAGTTGATGGAGTATCCAGTCGAGTACACCTGCCGGATCATTCAGGTTCAACACGACCCGGCCGCCCGCATCCAGGTCCGCGTCGCTGGCCACCGCCACGACGTCCGGCGCATCCGGCCAGATGGGCGGCTTGCCCAGGGACGGCCGATGGACTTCCAGCTTCGGATAGGGATGGGTCTTGAAACCCTCCACCAGCACGATGTCCACGGGATCGAGTTTGGTCAGGAGGTCGGGCAAGCCCGGCTCTTCGCCCACGACTTCATGCAATAAGGCCCAACGGGCCGAGCTGGCGACGAGCACCTCATGCGCGCCGGCTTCGCGGTGGCGGTAGGTGTCCTTGCCCGGGCGGTCCATGTCGAAGCCGTGATGCGTATGCTTGATCGTCGATACCGTCAGCCCCCGCGCGCGGAGCAGTGGCACCAGTGCGACCAGCAAGGTGGTCTTGCCGCTGCCGGACCAGCCGATGATGCCCAGAACCTTTGGGGTCAAAGCGGTGGCTTCGCGGGGCCGGATGCGTGGCGCAGCCCGGCGTTCAGATAATCCCAGCCGGTGACCAGCGTCAGCGCGGCGGCGCCCCATAGCATTGCTTCACCGATCAACGACACGGGCAGCCAGTCCATATGCACCAGCGGCGCCCCGGTATCGCCGGCCAGCAGCGTGCCGAGCGCGCCCATCTGGAACCCGGTTTTCCATTTCGCCAGGGTGGTGACCGGCAAACCCACCCGAATGCCGGCGAGGTATTCGCGCAGCCCGCTGACCAGGATTTCCCGCAGCATGATGACGATGGCGGGGTACAGCCCATACTCCGACAGCCGATCGCGGCCGACGAGCATCATGAGGGCGGCGGCGACCAGCAGCTTGTCGGCGATGGGGTCGAGCATCCGGCCGAGGTCGGATTGCTGTTTGCGGCTGCGGGCCAGCTTGCCATCGAAGTAATCCGTCAGGCCGGCGAGCCCGAAGACGACGCAGGACGCCATGTCGCCCAGCGGCGTGTGAATGGCCACCAACAGGATCATCAGCGGAATGACCGCGATCCGGGACAGCGTCAGGAGATTGGGAAGATCGGACAGCATTGGCGGCAGCCTAGCCCGCCTCGCCGCCCTTGGGAACGCCACCCCCCGGCGGGCCTTCCGTCCGCTTGCCTTCCTCCCGCTCTGGCCAAGCCCGCGCGAAAGCGATACCCAGGCGCAAACCCGAACCAGGAGACCCCAAGCATGAACGGCGCCGAAAGTCTGGTGCACTCGCTGCTCAAAAGCGGCGTCACGACCTGCTTTTCCAATCCCGGCACGTCCGAGATGCATTTTGTCGCAGCCCTTGATCGCGTGCCCGGCATGCACTGCGTGCTCGGCCTGTTCGAGGGTGTGGTCACCGGCGCCGCCGATGGCTATGCGCGCATGGCCGGCAAGCCGGCCGCGACGCTGCTGCATTGCGGCCCCGGCCTCGCGAACGGCCTGGCGAATCTGCACAACGCCCGCCGTGCTTCGACCCCGATTGTGAATATCGTGGGCGATCAGGCGACTTATCACCGGCCGCTCGACGCGCCGCTGACCGCGGATACCGAAGGCTTCGCGCGCGGCGTATCCGGCTGGGTGCGCACCGCGATGGACGTGGCGACCGTGGGTGCCGATGCCGCCGCCGCCGTGCAGGCCTCGATGATCGCGCCAGGTCAGGTGGCGACGCTGATCCTGCCGTCCGATACCTCCTGGAACGAGGGTGGGATCGTGGCCGAAGCGCTGCCCCGGCTGGCCGCGCCGCTGGTGTCCCCGAACCAGATCGAGGAGGCGGTGAGCGCGCTGCGCCGCGGCGGCCCGTCGATCGTGTTGCTGCTGGGTGGTTCGGCGCTGACCGAGGAAGGCCTCGCGCTGGCGCATCGCATCAGCGCCGCGACCGGCTGCCGGGTGATGGCGCAGGGGTCCAATGCCCGGATCGCGCGCGGCCAGGGCCGCCTGTCGATGGAGCGCGTGCCTTACGTCGTCGATCAGGCCGTCAAGGCGCTGGCCGGCACGAAGCACATGATCCTTGCCGGCGCGCGCAAGCCCGTGACCTTCTTCGCCTATCCGAACAAGGTGCAGACCTCGGTGCCGGATGACTCCGAGATCCATGTCTTCGCCCGCGTGGAGCAGGATATCGTTGAGGCGCTGGCACGTCTGGCCGATGCGCTGCATGCGCCGAAGGTGGGCGCACCGGACAATGGCGCCCGCCCCGATGTCGGCCGCGGCGCGCTGACCGCGGACGCGGTGGCCGCGACCGTTGGCGCGCTGATGCCGGAACACGCTGTCATCGCCGATGAGTCCGTGTCCTTTGGCCGCGGCTTCTTCCACAACACCAAGGCGGCGCCGCCGCATGACTGGCTGAACGTGACCGGCGGCGCGATCGGTGGCGGCATGCCCATGGCCACCGGCGCTGCCATCGGCGCTCCTGGTCGGCGGGTGATCAACCTGCAGGCCGACGGGTCCGCGATGTACACCGTGCAGGCGCTGTGGACCCAGGCGCGGGAGAAGCTGGACGTTACGACCGTCATCTTCTCCAACCGGAAATACCAGATCCTGCTGGGTGAACTGGCCAATGTCGGTGCCAATCCGGGCCGCGTGGCGCTGGACATGATGGATATCGGCAATCCCGACATCAACTGGCCGGGTATGGCGAATGCCATGGGCGTGGAAGCGGCGCGCACGGATACCTGTGAGGGTTTCGCCGATCTGCTGAAGCATTCGTTGGGGCGGAAGGGGCCGTTCCTGATTGAGCTGCTGATCTGACTCGACTGTCATCAGGGACCGGGGAGATACCATGACGCAGACCACATTCCGCGCCTCGGGCTTTCCCTGGCGCCTGTACAGCGGCCATCAGGCCATCGAACAGAGCCTCAAGGAAGCGGTGCAGCGCGCCGGTGCCAGGCGGGCCTTCGTGGTCTGCTCGCCCTCGGTCAACCGGCGCACCGACACAGTCCGCCGGATCGAGGCGGCGCTCGGCGACCGCTATGCCGGCGTCTACGATGGGATCGAGAAAGACTCGACCTATGCCTCGGTCCTGGCCGGCAAAGAGGCGGCGCGGGCGGCCGGAGCCGATCTGCTGATCGCTGTCGGGGGCGGGAGTGTCATCGTGGCGACGCGGGCGGTGGCGATCTTCATGGGCGAGTCCGCCAGCCCATTCGAACTGATGACGCAGTATCCCGAAGGCAAGCCCGCTTACAGCCCGCGGCTGATGGCGCCAAAGCCCACCATCATCAACATCCCCACCACGCCCAATAGCGCCATGAATCGGGCTGGCACGGGGCTGAAGAACGACGATCTCGATCACCGGATGGAATATTTCGATCCGAAAACGCGCCCGCATTCGATCTTCTTCGACGAGGATGCGCTGATGACCGCGCCGGCGGCGCTGATCCGGTCCACCGCCACCACGGTCTTCGCCGGGCTTGTCGGCGCCATCGGCCAGACGCGGGTCAACCCGCTGGCGGAAGGCGATTTGCAGCATGCGTTCCGTCTGGCGCACCGGGCCTATCCGCGGCTGGCCGATGAACTGGACAATCCCGCTTTGCGCGTCGAGATGTGCGTCGCGGCCTTCCTACGCAACCGGGCTGAAGACGACGGGGTCGGACTGATCCGGAGTGAGATCTTCTCGGGCAATTACGCGGTGTCCACCGCGTTGCATGTGCGCTATCCGCATGTCGGGCAGGGTGAGTCGACATCGGTCGTACATGCGCCGCAAATCCGCCGGATCGAGGCGATCGACCCCCTGTCGGCGCGGCAGGTGGCGGAGGCTTTGGGCGTCTGGCACGGCAATATGGACGCCCGCCAGGCGGCGCTGGCCGTGGCTGATCTGCTGGAGGCGCTCTACACCCGGATGGGCATGCCGACAGCGCTGCGTCAGCTCGATATTCCCCGCGATGATCTGCGCAATATCGCGGCTGAGACAGTGAAGAATTTCAATGCCAATGCGGGTGCCCGCGCACCGGACGCGCAGATCGCGGATGCGCTGGCGTTGCTGGAAGCCGCCTACTGAGGCGTTGTGCTTGCTAGCGGCCCTGAACGGCCGCTAGCCTCCCTTCCAAGCATAAGAAGGGAGATGTCCATGACCGCGAAACCGATCTCGGCCGACTCGCATATCACCGAGCCGCCGGACTGCTACCGCGCCCATATCGATCCCAAATACCGTGACCGCGCGCCGCATATCGTCAACGACTCCCGCTATGGCGATATTTACGTGGTGGAAGGAATGAAAAGCACCATTCCCATGGGCCTCGTCGCCGCCGCCGGTCTGGATCCGTCGCAACTGCGCAAAGAGGGCGCGCGCTTCGAAGACCTGCATCGCGGCGGCTGGGATTCCAGCGTGCGGCTGGCCGACCAGGACCGGGACGGGGTGGGGGCGGAGATCATCTATCCGACGGTTGGCATGGTGATCTGCAACCACAAGGACCTCGATTACAAATCGGTCTGTTTTGAGGCGTATAACCGTTGGCTGGCCGAATACATATCCCACGCCCCCGACCGTCTGATTGGCATGGGCCAGACCGCCGTTCGCACCGTCAAGGAAGGGGTCGCGGATTTTGAACGCATCAAGGCGATGGGTTTCAAGGGCGTCATGATGCCCGGCATGCCCGGCGAATCCGACTACGACGATCCCATCTACGACCCGCTGTGGGAGGCATCGGTGGCGCTGGAACTGCCGCTGTCGTTCCACATCCTGACCACCGAGGCGACCCGCCCACGCGGCCCCAAAATCAACAGTTTCATTTCGATCATTCGCGGCTGCCAGGACATCATGTCCACCTTGATTTTCGGCGGCGTCTTCGCCCGCCACCCGAAGCTGAAAGTCGCCTGCGTGGAAGCCGATGCCGGCTGGGCGCCGCATTTCATGTATCGCATGGACCACGCCTATAAGCGCCACCGGTTCTGGTTGAAGGGCCAGGAACTGCCGCGGATGCCATCGGAATACTTCCGCGACAACATCCGCCTGACCTTCCAGGATGACCACGTTGCCTTCCAACTCGCGGGCATGCTGGGGCCGCATCAATTGATGTGGGCCAACGATTTTCCGCACAGCGATTCCACCTGGCCCTGGAGCCAGGAAGTCCTGGCGGAACAGACCGCCGGCATGGACCCGGTGTTGCGCGAACGCATCGTCCGCGGCAACGTGGCGGAGTTCTACGGCCTGGCATGATCATTGGCACCGCCGGGCATATCGACCACGGCAAAACGAGCCTGGTCCGGGCCCTGACCGGCATCGACACCGACCGCTTGCCGGAGGAAAAGGCACGCGGCATCACGCTCGATCTTGGTTTCGCCTATGTGCCTTTGCCGGGCGGCGGCATGCTCGGCTTCGTCGATGTGCCCGGCCATGAGCGGCTGGTGCACACCATGATCGCTGGCGCCGCGAGTATCGGCATGGCGCTGCTCGTGGTCGCCGCCGATGACGGGGTGATGCCGCAAACCCGCGAGCATCTTCAGATCCTGTCGCTGCTGGGCCTGACCCGCGGCGTCGTCGCTCTCACCAAATCTGATCTGGTATCAGCCGATCGGCTGCTGGAGGCAGAACTGGAAATCATGGCGCTGTTGGAGGGAACCAGCCTGTCCGGCGCCGAGATCGTTCCGGTATCCGTGATAACCGGCGCGGGGGTGGGGACGTTGCGCAGCCGTTTGCTGGCGGCGGCGGCATCCGATGCGGTGATGCCGGATGCGGGGCATGCCTTTCGTATGGCGGTGGACCGCAGCTTCAGCCTCCCCGGTGCGGGGACGATCGTCACCGGCTCGGTCGTCGCCGGTGGGATATCGGTGGGGGATTCGGTGCTGGTGCTGCCATCCGGTCTGAAGGCCCGGGTGCGCGGCATTCATGCCGCCAACCGTGCCGTGGAACGGGCCCAGGGCGGGGAACGCTGCGCCTTGAACCTGATCGGTCCGGGCGTTCACAAGGATGCCATCGGCCGCGGCGACTGGATCATGGACCCCATGCGGGCCTCGGTGACCCAGCGCGCCGACGTACACCTGCGATTACTCGGGAGCGAACGCGCCGCCTTGAAGCACTGGACCCCCGTGCTGGTGCACCACGGCGCGGATCAAATCGGCGCACGGGTGGTACTGCTGGAGCCCGCGACGCTGCCACCGGGGGAGGCCGGTTTGGCCCAACTCGTCCTGCACCGCCCCATTCCCCTCCGCCAAGCCGATCGGCTGGTGCTGCGGGATGTTGGCGCGACCCGCACCATCGCCGGTGGCCATGTCCTCGATCCCAGCGCCCCCGATCGGCAGCGCCGCCGCGCCGGGCGGATCGCGGCGCTGCGCGCCCTCTCGGGCGAGGGGGGCCTGGCCGCGCTGCTGGACCTGCCCCCGTTCCTGCTGCGCCGTGAAACCGTGCTGGCCGACCGGGGTCTGACGAGCAACGGATCGCTGCCGCCCGGCGCTGTCGCGGTCGGACCCTTCATGGCATCCGCGACGGGTGTGGCGGCGCTGACCCAGGCGGTTCTTGGCGCCTTGGCCACGTTCCACACCAGCCAACCGGCGGCCCCTGGAATGACGGCGGAGGCGCTGCGTCTGGCATTGCCCTGGCGCCTGAAACGGGCCGATTTCCCACCGTTCCTGGCGTGGTTGCTGGAAACCGCGGTGGTGGCGGCGGAGGCGCATCTGCTCCGTGCGGCGGACCATCGCGGCGGCTTAGCCGGGGAGGAGGCGCGGGTCTGGGCTTTGCTGCGACCCTTGCTGGAGGAGGCCTGGTTCCGCCCACCGCTGCTGCGTGAGATCAGCGCGGCGGTGGGTGTCGGCGACGTCCCGCTGCGCCGTTTATGCAAGGGATTCGCCCGGTTGGGACTGGTGACCGAGATGGCACCCGATCGTTACTTCCTGCGCGACACCGTCGCGGCGATGGCAGCGGCGGTGGCCGCGGTTTCGGCGGCGACGGACGATGGCTGGTTCACGGCGGCGCAGTTCCGCGACCATCTGGGAAACGGCCGGCAACTCGCGATCCAGGTGCTGGATTATTTCGATCGGCGTGGCATTACGGTGCGCCGGGGCACGCTGCGGCGGGCCAGGCCGGCCGGGGGTTCCGGCCCGTCGTGAACCCCGCTATCCGCCTGGTGTTGGCTTGATCACCCGGGTTGCGTCATCGGCATCCGGGATATCAACCCCGCGCAATGCGCTCGCGAACGCGATCGCCGAGGGAAACCGATCCGCCGGCTCTTTTGCCATGGCCCGTCGTACCACCGCGTCAAAAGCCGGGGGGACGTTGAACCGCTCGGACGGTGAGGGGACCTCCGCCGATAGCACCTTGGCCATGATCTCGGTGATGCCGCTGCCGTTGAACGGGCGTTCCCCGGTCAGCATCAAATAGAGCAACACCCCGCAGGAATACAGGTCGGACCTGGCGTCGATCGGATCGCCACGGAACTGTTCGGGCGACATATAGGCGGCGGTGCCGGCGATCATGCCAGTCCGGGTGTGATTGCCACCGTCCAGTCGCGCGATGCCGAAATCGGCGATCTTGGCGCGGCCGTTGCGGGTCAGCATGATATTGGCGGGTTTGATGTCGCGATGGATCACCGCAAGTTCATGGCAATAGGCGAGTCCGATGAGCACGTCATCCATGATCCGCATGACGTCCGCCAGCGGCGGTCGGCGTTGCGTCGACAGCCAGGATGACAGGGTCTGCCCATCGACGAATTCCATCACGATATGGGCGGTGCCCTCGATCTCTCCGTAATCGAAGACGCTGACGATGTTGGGATGGAGCAGGCGGCCGGCGGCCTGCGCCTCCCGCCGAAACCGTGCCGCGCTGTTCAATCCGCCAAGGTCCGTTTCATCGTTGTCTGTTGCATCGTCATGCAGCTGGATGGTTTTGATCGCGACGCGGCGGCCAATGGCGGGATCCCAGCCGTCATGCACTGTGCCCATGGCCCCGCGCCCCAGCACGCCGCGGATTTCATATTTTCCGATGCGATCGGCCGCTGGGGCGGCTCGGACAGGCGCCTTGGACCCCGCGGGCAGCGCGGGGGGCTGGACGACCAGGAGCACCAGATAGCCCACGGCCAACGACACAATGAAACCGAGAGCGCTGAGTTGCGATTCCCAGCCGATCGTTTCCTGGTTTCGAATGAACGCCTGTTCCATGCGCAGCGCCACCAGCAGCAACGTGCCGCCTGCCCAGGCCCAGCGGGTGGGTCTGCGTCCCACCGTCCTGCCCGACCGTTCGCCAGCGAGATAGGTGAGGCTGGCGACACCAAGCCCGAGTGACAGTGTCGCCAGTACAAGGAATGATGCAGCCCGCGAACCTGTCGCCAGTGTGTTTTCATTGAAATAAATGACGGCCTGAACCGCCAGATAGGTCGCAATGAGACAATAGGCGCCGATCCGCGACATGGTTAGACCTTAATGAGGGGGCAGTGTCCTTCGTTAATGGGGCGGAATGCCTCATTCGCCGGGGTAACCGCAACGACTTTCGCGATATCCCAGGAATGCTTGCTCTCCTCTGGCTTCTTCGCCTCCAGCAGGTAGCAGGGGTGCAACGCGCGGCCATCTTCGCGGATGGTGCCGGGGCCGAAGCAGTCGTCGTCGGTGGGCATCGCCTTCATGCGGGCGATGGTCGCGCGCCCATCCGCCTTGGCGGCGGCGACGCCCATGTCATGGACGGCCTTCAGATAATGGAAGGTCGCGGCATAGTCTCCGGCCTGGGTCATGTTGGGCCAGACGCCGTTGGGGGTTTTCGTTTTGACCCGGTCGTTCCAGGCGCGGGTGCGATCGTTCAGGTCCCAGTAATAGGATTCACTCCACCGCATGCCAGCGGCCGTATCCAGACCCAAGGCCCGCACGCCGCGCACCTGGATCAGCAGGGCCGCGAGTTTCATGGTCTTGGTGATGCCGAATTCGTGGGCCTGCTTGATGCAGTTCTCGGTATCCGCGCCGGCCATCGACAGGCCAAGAACCTTGGCGCCGGAGGCCTGGGCCCGGACCAGCATCGATGAGAAATCAGTCGTCTCCGGGAATGGATAGGCGATGCTTCCCAGTACTTTACCGCCAGCCTTGGTGACGATGCTGGCTGTGTCGCGCTGCAGGGTTTGACCGAAGACGTAGTCGGCTGTGATGAAGAACCAGCTGTCGCCGCCGGATGCCACGCTGGCCCCGCCGGTGGATTTGCCGAGCATGTAGGTATCGTAGGTCCAATGGATGGTGTTCGGGCTGCATTGCGGTCCGGTCAGGTCGGACGTGCCGGTGCCGGAGTTGAGATAGACCTTGTTTTTCTCTCGGCAGATGGTGTTCACGGCGAGGCCGACGGATGATGTCGGCACATCGACGATCGCGTCCACCCCATCCTGATCCAGCCATTGGCGGGCGATCGACACCCCGATATCCGGCTTGTTCTGATGATCAGCCGAGATGACTTCGACATTGAAGCCCATGCCGGAGATGCCGAAATCCACCAGCGCCTGCTTGGCGCAGATCACGCCGGTGGGTCCACCGTCATCGCGGTACGGGCCGGATTGGTCGTTCAGCACGCCGATCTTGATTGTCGGAGTCTGGGCGCGCCCGGAGCGTGGGCGGAGCAGGGCCGCGGTGGAAGCCGCGGTAAGGGCATGACGGCGGGTCAGCAACATGGGATGAGGGTCCTCGGAAATGCGAACGGCGCCGGTTCCAGGGGACCGACGCCGTTCTGTGTCTTAAGCGTCAGGGTTTACGCCGGCGCGAAGAACGGCATGGGCGGGCCGTTTTCCGTGTCGATGAACTTCAGCTTCACAGCCATACCGATCTTGATGTCCTTGAAGTCGATATCGACGATGTTGGTCATCATTTTCGGGCCCTCGGCGAGGGTCACATAGGCGATGCAGTACGGCGGGTTGGCGCGTTCCATCACCGAATAGGTGTAGATCGTGCCTTTACCGGATACTTCTTTCCATTCCACCGGGCCCAGGGTGAACGGCGAAATGCCGCGCGGGTACCAGATGAACTTGCCGGTATCCACGCACTGCGGAATCACCAGCTTGCCGGCGGCGCAACCGTCGAAGAACGGCTTCGTCTCGGGGTTGGTGTCGACCGTCCCGACGAACGGGATTTTACGTTGAACGAAGGACATGACGATTACTCCCGCTCCAGGATCACAGTGCTGCCGACATGGCGGGTGCCGAGCGAACCGCCCGTGCCATGCGCGATCGCGAGGTCGCAGTTCGGAACCTGAACGGCCGTGTGCGCTTCGCCGCGGAGCTGACGCACCGCTTCGATGATCTTGGTGATGCCACCGCGATTGGCCGGGTGGTTGGAGCAGAGCCCGCCGCCATCGGTGTTGAACGGCAGCTTGCCGACGCCGGAGATCAGATTGCCGTCCATCACGAACTTGCCGCCTTCGCCCTTGGCGCAGAAGCCGAGGTCCTCGAGCTGCATCAGCACGGTGATGGTGAAGCTGTCATAGATCGAGGCGTATTTGATGTCGGACGGCTTGATGCCGGCCATTTCCCAGGCGGGCGGGCCCGACCAGCGGGCGGCGGAGTAGGTCAGATCGACCTCACCACCCATCTGGTTCTTCGGTGCTTCGCCCACGCCGATGACCTTCACCAGCGGCCGCTTCAGGCTTTTGGCGATTTCCGGGCGAGTGACGATCAGCGCGCCGCCGCCGTCGGAGATGACGCAGCAGTCGAGGCGATGCAGCGGGCTCGCCACCATCGGGGAGTTCACGACATCTTCGACCGTCACGACGTCACGCAGCATGGCATGCGGGTTGTGCTGGGCGTGATGCGAGGCGGCGACCTTGATCCAGGCGAGCTGCTCGGATGTGGTGCCGTATTCGTGCATGTGGCGCATGGCGCACATCGCGTACATGTTGGCCGTGGCGGGGCCGAACGGGTACTCGAACTGCATTTCCGCCTGGGCCGGGCTGCCGGCGCGCGGCGCGGTGCCGGTCGCCATGCCTTCGCTGCGCGGACGGCCCGCCAGCGTGATCAGTGCGACATTGGCACGGCCGGTGGCGATCGCCTGCAGCGCATGGCCAACGGCCACCTGATAGGACGAACCACCCACGTCGGTGGAGTCCATGTGCCGCACTTTGAGGCCCATGTAGTCGATCATGGACATCGGGCCGAGGCCCGGCGCGTCACCCGCGCAATAGTAAGCGTCCACGTCGTCCTTGGTCAGGCCGGCGTCGTCGAGTGCACCCTTGGCGCATTCAGCGTGAAGCAGGGTGACCGATTTATCGGTCGCCTTGCGCGTGGGATGCTCCCAGGCACCCACGATGTATCCCGCACCCTTCAAACTCATGCTTCGCTCCCTTTGTGACCCGCCGTGCCCATCGTCCCGGAGGGACAGGACCGCGGCCCGGTTCAAACGGGGCGATTATACTGATCGGTAGCCGGGGCGCCAGTCATGCGGACAATTCAACAGGGGGGCAGCACCTTGAATTCCACCCGGCGGTCGAGCGCGTCGGACGCATTGTCCGCGCCGGTGCCGATGAGATTGGATTTCGCACCGACGCCGGTGGCGATGACATGGCCCCGCAGGGACGGCTCCTCCGCTTCGAGCCGCCCTTTGACATAGTCAGCGCGCAGCTGAGACAGCTGCTCGTTGATCACCGCCGAACCGGAGGGGCTGCTGTGGCCCGTGACCTGCAGGCAGGCTTTGCCGTTCCCGCCGCGCGAGGCGA
Organism: uncultured Acetobacteraceae bacterium; assembly: GCA_903918315.1. Taxonomy (GTDB): domain Bacteria; phylum Pseudomonadota; class Alphaproteobacteria; order Acetobacterales; family Acetobacteraceae; genus Rhodopila. Next base: position 26,463 of record CAIXEA010000124.1, read on the forward strand.
TTTCATGCAGCCACATGTCATAGGGGGTCGTCATCCGGGCGTCGCTCGTCAGCGCGGTCGAGCCGGGGCGGAACAGAATCTTCACCCCGAGCGTGTTGGTCTTCAGCCCGTAGTCCACGACCTGACCGAAGGTTTCCGCCGCCTGTTGACGATGCCCGAGCCGGGTATGCGTCAGATAGAGCCCATTATAGACCCTCAATTGCTGCCCTGCCGGGGTTTGTGCCGCTGAACGATAGAGATTGAGCGCTTCCGCGAAACGGTTGGCGTCATAGGCGTCAATCGCCTCACTGATGATCGCCGCGGTGACAATCCCGTTCACATAGACCGGGCTGATTGGATCGCCGATTTTCGTGGCCTGGCAGGTGTCGATGTAGCTCTTGACGTTGGCATCCGACGTCCAGGCGGGGCTGTCGCGGAAAAATCCGACCGGAGTTGAATCGACGCCGTCCGGTTTGGCACGCGCGACAGATTTGGCGATGGTTTTGCCGGCTTTCAGATCCACCATCACGAGGCAGAACCGAAAGGCCTCCCGCGTGCCCGCGGTCTGGCCCTGCGCGTTGACGGGCGTGAAGGTGCCCACCATGACATTCGCCCCTTTCGCGACCGCGGCGGCGGTGAAGGGCTGGATGTCGAATTGCGGATATTTTTCGCGTGCCAAGGCCACGATACGTGACTGGATTTGCCGGGTGGCCAGCGACTGCTCGCCGGTGACCCCGTTCACAAGCGGGTCGATCACCACGACGCGCCTGGCATCGCCAGCCTGCGTGCCGGCGAGGGCGCCGGTGAAGACGCCGTTGGCTGCCTTCAGCACCGCGTCGGGGAAGGGCACCGCGACGACCGGTGCGGCGGCGGGTGGGGTGGCCGTTGCGGCCGGTGCGGCGGATTCTTCCGCGCAGGCGCCCAGAGCGAGGGCGATCAGGCCACCGAGTACCATGCGCGTGCGATGGGCGAGACGGTCAAGACCGGCACTCGGTGCGCAATGCCGTGAGTTCGTCATCGGACAAAGTCTCCCCTAGTTGAGCGCGGGCCAGGATATTTGAACACCGATTCGATTTCAATCCTGATGGCTGCACCGGCGGCCTGCTGACAGCGGTTCCGGCCGGTGTGGCCATGGGGCGGACGGTCACGCGGGTCATATCCGCGAATGGCCGTGGCACGGCGGTCGCAAGCCGCGGCCGCAGGATCGCCAGATAGTCGGCGGTGCTTTCGGTCTCCGGGCGAGTTCCCAAATCAAGGGGCGCGGCGGTGGAGAAACCCACGACATAGGCGGGTCCGGCAACGGATCCAGCCACCAGTTCCACACGCGGATTCATCGAACCCGAAAGCCGCGACTGGCGGACGACATGCCGGACCGTGCCGTCATTTGAATAGATATCGAAGTAAAAAAATGGAAATTTCGCAGTTATATCAAATGAAACGCGGGCGCCTGGCTGCACGTCGAATTGCGAGGGCCGAATGGTCAAACCGGGCGCCGCGCTGTCCCAGGTCGGGCGAAGTAAAGGCGCCACCGTGATCATAAGCGGGCAGGTCGCGGGTGCGATCCGGACGATCTCGTCAACGGCCTGCCCCGCCTCCTGCAGCACACCGATGAACCGTTCAAGCTCCGGCCCCGGCGGGGCAAACCCCGAAACCCGAGGACCCGGACTGATATGCAGCGCCGCGCACGACATCGTGGCGGCCAGGGTCTTCGCCCGCTCCAGAGGCGTTGGCTCAATCGACGCCGGCGCCGGCGCCGGCGCGGGAACCGGGATCATGGCCGGCTGAACGGGCGCCTCGGGCCTGGGGGGCTGCGGCGGAATCTGAACAGAAACGGGCGCGGGGGCAGCAGCGGGAACAGGGGCAGGAACCGGCACGGGGGCTTCGCGGGGCGTTTCGGGTGCGGGTTGAACAGAAACCGCGATCGGCACCGATGAGGGGGCGGTGACGGTTGAATCCGACATCAAAAAATAGCCGAGACCTGCACAGCCGAAGACCGCCGCCGTGGCCACTCCAATCAGGACCGGGAGTTTCCCGCGCCTTGGGGCTGGTTTGCTGACTGGCACAGCCGGTCGCGGCTCGGGCATGGGGGCGGGCGCGGCGGGCGGTGGGACGCGGCGCGCGACAACGGTTGCGTCAGAGATCGCTTCCGACCGCGGTATATTATCCGGCAAGGCGGCGTGGATGGCGGCCAGAAATTCCATGGCGGATTCGAATCTGTCAGCCGGCAGCTTCGCCATGGCCCGTTTGACCACCACATCCAATATCGAGGGTGCGGCCGGTGTGATCTCCGACGGACGGAGCGGCTCGGTATGCAAGGCCTTGTGCATGATGACCGTCATGCTGCCATCGAATGGACGGCGGCCGGTCAGGAGCTGATATAATAAAACGCCCGTCGAATAGATGTCGCTGCGCGCATCAACGACCAGGCCCATGAACTGCTCAGGTGCCATGTAGGCCGGTGTACCAAGCACCGTGCCCGCTTGCGTCATGTTGGAGTTTTCAATGCGGGCGATGCCGAAATCCGCGAGTTTGGCTTCGCCTTTCGCGGTGATCATGACGTTTGCCGGCTTGATGTCGCGATGCACGATGCCGCGGTCGTGGCTGAACGCCAGCCCTCGCAGGATGTCCTCCATGATGCGGACAATCGTCGCGAGGGGTAGCGTTTTATTGGCGTCAAGAAGCGATTTCAGAGACGGACCGTCGACCAGCTCCATGACGATATAGGCGACGCCATCGGCTTCGCCGTAATCGAAGACGCCGACGATGTTCGGATGTGTCAGGCGGCCGGCGGCCTGCGCCTCCCGCCGAAAGCGGCCGATAGCCTCTTGCATCTCCGGATCGGGATCATCGGGGAGTCTGACTGTCTTGATCGCGACGGCACGATCGATCAGCGGATCCCAGGCTTCGTACACGACTCCCATCGCGCCGACGCCTAGCTGCCGTCTGATCTCATATTTTCCGAGCGATGAAGGCGCCGCCATGCCTGTCTCTGCCTTATGATCCGCGGCGGAGCATAATCCGGGCCGCTGGTGCGGCAAGGTCGAACTTCATGGCGTGAAGCGGGGGATGCGGACGGGCGGGCGCGGAGAACCCCGCCCCGCCGCCGATC
>CAIXEA010000125.1 GCA_903918315.1 uncultured Acetobacteraceae bacterium
CCAACACATCGGAAAAACGCATCCGACGGATCCCTTCGTGAATGCGTGCCCGGTCCATCTGTGCCCCCGTTCCTCACAGGGCAGATGACCGGACACGTCACGAGCTACAAACACCGGACAGATCACGAGCTAGCCACACGGTGACGCTGGCGGGTGCCCCGCTTGAAGGATCCGGATATGCTGTCCTCATCGCCGAGAACAGCCCGGCAGTCACGATGATGGTCCGCACCCTTCTGACCCGCTGGGGCTTCGCGGTGACGGCCGCACGCTGTGACGATCAGGCGCTGGCGGCCCTGGCGCAGTCGCGCTTCGATATGGTCATCATTGGCGCGACCGCGGCCGGCGCCACCGCGGTGGCGGAGGCTTGTGCCCAGCGCCGCGGCGCACCGATCCCCTTCGTGGCGCTGGTCACGCCGGGGCACCGGCTGGCTTCGGCCCGGCAGGACCTAACGTGGCCGACGACGGGCCCGAACCTGCGGCAGGCGGTCTGGCAGTGTCTGCGCACTGGGGCGGAGCCGCTGGATGCGGCCGCCATCGCCGCCCTTTGGGGCGGCCCGGCGAACCCGATCTTTCACCGTATCGTGCGGGTCTTCATCCCCGAAGCCCGCCGCCAGTTACAGCGCATCCAGGAGCGGGCGGCAGCCGGGGACTGGCACGCCACCGAAGTCGAGGCCCATGCCCTGAAGGGGGCCGCCGCCAATGTCGGGGCGCATGCCATTCGTGACGCCGCGGCCCGGATCGAAGCCGAAGCCGCGCGTGACGACCCGGCCTCCCTGCCAGCCTTGCTGAACGCCCTGTGCGCGGTCACGGAACCGGGCATCATGGCGCTGCAACGCCTTGTCGCCGCGGACCCCGGAGTCGCATGACCAGCCAACGCACCATCCTGATCGTCGAAGACAGCCCCAGCCTGGCGATGACCGCCCAGGCGCATCTGGAGCCTTTGGGCCATACCGTGCTGATCGCCAGCGACGGCAAGGCCGCCTGGGCGGTGCTGAACGCCCAGCCCATCGATTGCGTGCTGCTGGACCTGAAGCTGCCGGACATTGACGGCATCACCATCCTGGAAGAATTGCGCAGCCGGGCGTCGCCGCCGGCGGTGATCGTGATCACGGCCAATGCCTCCCTGACCACCGCCGTCCGGGCCGTGCGCAGTGGCGCTTTCGACTATCTGGTCAAGCCCTTTGCCCCGGCCCGGCTGATCACGACGGTCGAAATCGCGCTGAACAGCACGTCGCTGCGACGAGAGGTCGAGACCCTGCGCCGAACGGTGGAACGGGCCGAATTTGGCGATTTCATCGGCCGTTCGATCCCGATGCAGGCCGTGTACCGAACCATCGAGGCCGCGGCCCAAAGCACCGCCAGCGTCTTCATCACCGGCGAGTCCGGGACCGGCAAGGAGCTGGCGGCCGAAGCGCTCCACCGCTCCAGCAACCGCGCCAGCCGCCCGCTGATCGTGCTGAACTGTGGCGCGATCCCGCGCGATTTGCTGGAGAGCACCATTTTCGGCCATGTCCGCGGGGCATTCACCGGCGCGACTGCCGATCAGGAGGGAGCCGCGGCGCGGTCGGATGGCGGCACATTGTTCCTCGATGAACTCGGGGAGATGGATATTCAGCTACAGACCAAGCTGCTCCGGTTCATTCAGACGGGCACATACCAGCGGGTGGGCGATCCGGCCTTGCGCCGCGCGGATATCCGCTTCGTGGCCGCCACCAACCGGGATCCGGCCGAAGCCATCCGCGACGGCCACCTGCGGGAGGATTTGTTCTACCGGCTGAACGTGGTGCCCATCAGAATGCCCCCCCTGCGGGAACGGGGGGAGGACATCGTGCTGATCGCTCGACGCTTCCTGAAGCAATTCGCCGAGGCCGAGGCGCGGCCCTTCACGGCCTTCGCGCCGGAGGTGGAGGCCCGCTTCCTCGCTCATCCCTGGCCGGGCAACGTCCGCCAGTTGCAGAACGTCGTGCGCAATATTGTCGTACTCCATACCGGGACGATCGCGACGCTGGAGATGCTGCCGCCACTCGATGGCGGCGTCATTGCCCGCATGGACGGATCCCGGCCAACGGCTTCGGTGGCGTCGGCTCCGGTAGGGGCGATGACGATGGGGGCCACGACGGCGATGCCCGTGGACGCGGGGTCCATCATTCCGCTGACGGCGATGGAGCGGCGGTATATCGAGGGCGCGATCGAAGCCTGCGGCGGCAACCTGCAGGATGCGGCCCGCCGCCTGGGCATCAGCCCCTCGACGATCTACCGCAAAAAAGAGAGTTGGGCGAAGGCTGACGGGTCGTAGCAGACGGCCATCGCGCCGGCGTGAGGCAGAGGGTCAAACGCGGTCCAGCGTGGCGGTCAGATGGTCGAACGCCGCGGCCATTTCGTGTTCCGCGCGCGCCAGGCCCTCCGCCGCGGCGGCTAGGGCCGCCATCCCCACCATCGATGTCGCCGCGATCAAGGCCCGGGCTTCCCGCCTGACTTCATCGGCATCGCCCGCCGCCAGACAGGCGCGGATGGCATCGATCCGCTGCCGGGCTTCCCCCAGCACCGATTGCCACAGCGCATCCGCGACATCCTGCCCCAGTTCCACGGCCAGCGCCTGGAACACGCCGTCATCGCGTATCGGCGGCGCCGCCGGCGCCGGGCCGGCCGCGGCGCGCAACGTCCCGGCGATCGCACGGTCGATGACCGCTTCGAGCTGCCCGGGCAGAACCGGTTTGGCCAGAAAGGCATCCATCCCGGCCGCGAGGCAGTCACGCTCATGTTCGCGGAAAACATTCGCGGTCATGGCGACGATCGGAATGGAACCAATCGGGTTCGGCAACATCCGGATCGCCCGGGTGGCCGTCAGACCATCCATGTCCGGCATCATGACGTCCATCAGAATAAGGTCGTAGGGTCTGGCTTTGACGGCATCGATCGCCTCCTGCCCGCTGGCGACCGCATCGACGCGCTGTCCCATGAATTCCAGACGCGAGAGTGCGACGAGCCGGTTGGTCGGATTGTCCTCCACAATAAGGATCCGCAACCGGCGGCGCCGGATCGGAACGAAGGCGGATTGGGCCGGCGGTTCGGGGTCGCGAGGGACCAGGGCGAAATCGAGCAGCACATGAAACGTGAAGGTCGTGCCCTGACCTGCCACACTTTCGACCGCGATGGCGCCGTCCATCTGCTCGATCAGCCGCCGGCTGATGGCAAGGCCGAGCCCCGTGCCGCCAAATCGCCGAGAGATGGAGCTGTCGCCCTGGGCGAAATGATGAAACAACCTGGCCCGGTCTTCTTCCGGGATCCCCATGCCGGTGTCGCGGATCGCGAAGCGGATATTGGCCTTTCCCATCCGCCCGGGATTGAACCCCACATCGATGGCAACGCCGCCCCGCTCGGTGAATTTCAGCCCGTTATCGACGAGGTTCAGCAGCACCTGCCGCAGACGGCCGGGGTCACCCATGAGGTAGGACGGCGTGTCCGGGGCGATCGTCGATGTCAGCGTGAGGTTTTTGGCCGCCGCCCGCGCCCCGAACAGATCGACCACACTCGCGACCAGCTGGGTCAGGTCGAACGGGATACATTCAAACTCCAGCCGTCCGGCTTCGATTTTGGAAAAATCCAGGATGTCGTTGATAAGCCGCAGCATATCGTTCGCGGTATCGCGCAGCGTTTCCGCGAACTGGCGTTGCGACGCCGTCAGGCTGGTGTCGAGGAGCAGCCCCGATAACCCGATCACGCCGTTCATCGGGGTGCGGATTTCGTGGCTCATGGTGCTCAGGAATTCGGATTTCGCGTGGCTGGCGGCCTCCGCGGCGTCGCGCGCGGCGCGCAACTCCCGCTCGGCGGCTTTGCGGGATGAGATATCGCGCAGGAAGGCCGTGAAGACTTCCCGACCCTCGATCGTTGTCGAAGTGACCGCCAGCTCAACCGGGAACAAGCTGCCATCGGACCGCATGGCCTCAATTTCGATCCGGTTGTTTAACACCGTCGAAACACCAGTCCTCAGATAGGTCTCCATCCCGCGACGATGGGCCTCCCGCAGGTGGGGCGGTATAATAACCTCATGCAATAACCGGCCGACAACCGACTCTGTGCGGTATTCGAACATGGCCGCCGCGGCGGCGTTGAATTCCTGAATGCGGCCGTCGCGTCCGATGGTAATGACGCCATCAAGGGAGGAAGCCAGCATGGCGCTTTTGAGGTTTTCGGATTCGCGCAAGCTGCGCTCGATATTCTTCAGATCCGTGATGTCCATGTACTGCCACATCCGGCCATAGACCTGCCCCGACACCTCGATCGGCACGAAGTCGCGCAACAGCACCCGCCCATCACGACACGCCACCTCTTCGCGGAACACCGGCAAACCGGCGCTGACCAAGGCGGCAATCCGTTGCATATCGGTATCCGGATCGGCGTAGAGTCCACGAATCAGGTCAATGATGGCCGACGCAGGCATACCCCGCAGCTGCTCCGGTTTCTCCTTCAGGGCGAACAACCGGCAGAATTCCGCATTGGCGAATTCCGCCACACCCGCGGCCGACAGCACCAGAATACCAGACGGCATCACCGACAGAATATTGTAGAACCGGTCCAGCGTCGCCCGGAGCGAGACCTCCGCCATTTTGCGTTCGGTGATATCGGTGAACGTTCTCACGGCACTGTTGTCAGCCAGGATCTGGGTGCGAACCTCTAACGTCTTGCCGTTGGGGCGGGACCTTTCATAGACTGATGTTTCTATTCCGTCCTGGTTCATCACCGTCATCAGATCGGCTTGCTCCAACGCGATCTGACCAAATTCGCCACGTTCGATCAGAATTTGCAGAACGTCCTGATAGGTCAGATCCTGCTTCAGGATATCTTCCGGTAAATCCAGAAGCTGCAACACACGCCGGTTGGTCACCGGCAGGTTGCCGTCGGCATCAACCATGATGATGCCCTGGCTTATATTGTCCAGGGCCGCCGCCATATGGCGCTGGGAGGTCCGCAACCGCCGCCCCTGGATGACCATCAGTGAGCCTGCGAGCAGAATGAAGACCGTCAGTCCACCACCCAATATCAGCCGCCCGGCGCGATCGGCTCGGTAGGCGGCGCACAGATCGTCCGTTGCCAGGCCGACAGAGACCGCCAGACCATATTTTTCGAGACGCCGGTAACTGACCAGCCGCTCAACCCCATCGACGCGAGCCACGGCAGTGTAATGACCGTTGACGGGACCATCCAGAATTTGGCGCATGCGCGCGGGTACGACCTGCTCACCGATCGCGTTGCTGACAGCGGGCGCCCGGGCGCGGATGACATGATCCGCGAGACCGATGAGCGTGATCGACCCCTTCCCGATTTCGAGGGATTCATAGAACCGCGAAAGGTAATATGGGTCCAGCGACATCACCAGAACGCCGTCGAACTGCCCGTCCGCGTCGACCAGTTTGCGGGTGAACTGAATCGACCACTTGTTGGAAACCCGACCCAGAACCGGTCGGCTGACGAACAGATCGTCCCGCGCCGAATTTTTGTGAACCGCGATATGTTCCCGATCCGACAGATCCACCCGGCCATTCAATGGCAGGTTGCTCGCCACCACGATGCCATTGCGATCGGTCATGGCAATCTGCAATGTCAGGCCATTCAGAATGTCGTTGGCCGGAACCAGCTTGGGAAGCTCGAAATGATCGGGGTCCCGCGCCCTGGCATTGCGCAACAGTCTCAGAATCTGATCGACCCCGTCGATCATCCGCTCCACATTCTCCCCGAAACCACGGGCGAGATTGGCACCGTTCTCGATGCCGGCCTGCTCACTGAAGCGGCGCTCCTGCGCCAATTGGCTCGTAATCGCCAGCCAGACCAGAACAAGCGGAAGGACGACCAGAAACAGAGGCGACAACCATGCCTGCGTCAGCATCGCACCGGCAAGGGGGCGGGTCTTCACAATCCGGCGCCTCATGGGTTGGGCAAAGGAACCACCCTGTGCGGCCATTGCCCTGAGCGCCATGATGCCGCATTCCAGGGGGCACTGTCACTCAGACATTGAGCCCCCGCCGGACGCCAAAGTGACGCCCGGCCGCACGCGCAGCGGTTCGATCAGCGGGCCAGCCGCCATTTCCGTCCAACCGCGCCCAGCCCCAGCAAACCGGCCAACATCGCAATCCACGACGCCGGCTCCGGCACCGGTTGGGTGCCGCCATCGCCGGACACGATATCGACCGTCAACGTCAGCGTGGGATCGATCACCCCCAATGCGCTGTTCCAACCACTGTTATTGCTGCCCGTGCCGAGGAGCTGAATCGTCTCCGTTTCAATCCCAAGCGTCGATGTATCGAAGGACGCGAACAGATCGGCCAGGCTGGCACTGCCGGCGAGCAAGCCGTTGATGGCCCCGATATTGATCGTAAACCCGCTCCCGCTTTGGACCGAGAAGCCATTCGCCGCCATGGACAGCGCATCGGCGGGGCCGACCGCATTGTTGAGGAGATCGATGAGGGCGGATTGAATGCCGCCACCCTGCGTGACGGAGCCCAGGTTCAGGGTGTAGGCGGCGCCACCGCCCGTCAAAGCCCCCTTGGTCGCGTTCGCCAGACCGATGGAGGCGTAGTTGTTCACGGTCGCCGACAATCCGACCGGCCCCGTGCTCAATGCGACATCAGACAGGTCCGCGTTGTGGCTGGCCAGCGCGAGCGTGGCCGAACCGCTGTTGTAGACCCCCGCGGTGCTCGTGTTCAGACCGACCGTCAGCGCATTCGAGTTGCCCCCGGCCGCGACCCCGGCCCCCAACGAACCACCGCCATTGGTGAAGGGACCGCCCGATACCGAGGTCACGGACCCCGTGATCACATCGACCAGCGCGCCGCCGGCGGTATTGGCGACGTTGATCGCCTTCGGACCCACCACATCGCCCACATGCACCGTGCCGAACGTGACCGACGGCGTCACCGAAGCCACGGCCGTCTGATACACCTTACTCGTCAACGCCACCGTCCCGCTGCCAACCCCCAGGTCGGCTGCGTTATCCGTGCCGGTGCCGGTCGACACGAAGCTCACGGTCGCGTTGCCCGTGGTCGTGCCGGACGTCGCTGTGCTGGCCATGCCGACCTTCAGCGTGCCGGCATCCGTGCCCTGCGCGGCGAGATTGCTGACAGCCCCACCGGTGTTGCTGAACCCGGCGGACAGAGCGCTGATATTGGCCTTCAACCCCTCCGTGAAGCTGTCGGGGGAGATGTTGGTGACACTGATCGCGGCCGAGGGCGCGCTGTCGCCCACGCGCGCGGCCAAGGTGACGGTGGGTGTGTTGAGCGTCGGGCTCGCGGTCCGATAGACCGCACCGGTCACAGCGACGTTCTGGTTGGACAGGGCCGTCGTTGTGCTATCCCCGGCCACGCCGGTGCCGTCAGACACGAAGCCCAGCGAAACATTACCGCCTTTGGCGCCGGCGGTGCTGGTATCCATCGCCACCGTGATACTGGTGTTGGGGCTGGCACCCGCCTGCAAGCCGCTGAAGCTGCCCGAGGCGTTGAAGCCGGTGGGCGACGTCGCCACGCTGCCATTCAGCGCCTCGGTAAAGGCCGACACCGGCGCGGTGTTGGAAATGCTGATCGACTGCGATCCGATCACCGCCCCCTGACGCACATTGCCAAAGGCGATCGGTTGCGCGTTGTTCACCGTTGGGGCGGCGTAGTTGAACGTCCCGACGGTGATGCTGCCCGTCGCCGCGACCTGTTGCGGCGTCAGTGCCGTGATCCCCAGCCCGCTGGTGCCGGCGCCATTCGACGCCTGGTTCACCGTGACGGTGCCGTTGAAAATTCCGGCCGTCGCGGTGCTGATCGTCACCTTCATCGACGTGTTATCCGTCGCACCCGCCACCAGATTGGTGATCGACCCGGCCAGCGACGGCGTGATGGTGTTGCCGCCGCCCGCGGTGAAGCCGCCAAAGCTGCTGTCCAACCCTTCCGAGAATGTACCAACTGGCGCGGTGTTCGTGATGCTGAGTGCCTGGCTCTTGCTTCCGCCTCCATCGCCGACATGCGCAACAATATTGATCGGTGCGATGATGTTGGAACTCGCGAGGTTATAGACCCCGGCCGTTACGGATACGGACTGCCCCGTGAGCGCCGTGGTGCCCAGGCCGCTGGTCGTGGCGCCGGTGGAAACCAGACCGATCTGGGCGTTGGCGTTGATCGCCCCCGCCGTCGCGGTGCTGATCCCGACCTTCATGGTCGTGCTGTCACTGGATCCGGCCGCGAGATTGCTGATCGAACCCCCGTTCGAGGTCAGCCCCCCGCCCAGCGTCCCGAAGCTGGCGTTCAGACCTTCCTGGTAGGCCGCATTGGTGATCGTGCTGTTGGCGACCGTTACGCCCTTCAACGCGACGCTGTCACCGACATGGACGTTGCCGAACGCGATCGGGGCGGCGCTGACCGATGCCTTGGCAAGATCGTAGGCCGCGCCGGTCACGGTCACGGTCTTGGCCGCCAACGCGGTCGTGCCCAGCAGGCTCGTCGTGGCGCCGTCCGAGGTCATGCCAAGCGTGGCGCTGCCACTCTTGTCACCAGCCGTCGTGGTGTTGATGCCCACGGCGATCGCGGTGGACCCCTTGCCGGCGCCGAGGTTGTTGATCGACCCGCCGTTGCTGGTCACACCGCCGGAGGTGCCGGTCACCGAGGAGTCCAACCCTTCCTGGAACGACGCATTGGTGATGGTGTTGTTGGTCACCGTCAGCACCTGACTGACGGTCGCACCGACATGGACATTGCCGAAGGCGACCGGGTTCGGTGACACGGTGGGGCTGGCGAGATCATAGACCCCGCCGGTCACCGTCACCGACTGAGCGGCCAGCGCCGTGTCAGCGAGGCCGCTTTTGGTGCCATTCGATACCAGATTGATCTGCTGGGTGGTGTTGATCCCCCCGGCCACGGCGGTGTTGATACCGACCTTCATGGCGGTATTGTTGCTGCCCCCCGACGCCAGGTTGGTCACCGAGCCGCCATTGTTGTTCAGACCCGCCGCCGTGGTGCCGAACGAGGCATTCAAACCCTCCTGATAGGCCGCATTGGTGACGGTATTGTTGGCCACCGTCACCGCCTGCTGCGCCACCGTAGCCCCGGTATGGACGTTGCCAAATGCGATCGGCGTCGCGGTCACGGCGGCATGCGCATAGTCATAGGCCGCGCCGTTCACCGTCACCGTCTGCGGCGCCAGCGCGGTGGACGCCAACCCGCTGTTGGTGCCGTTGGAGGTCATCAGCAGGGTCGCCGAACCACTCTTGTCGCCCGCGGTCGCGGTGTTGATGCCGACCGAGATGGCGGTGGAACTGGTGCCGGCGGTGAGGTTGGTGATTGAGCCGCTGGTGGTCACCCCGCCCGTGACCGCGCCCTTGGCGCCGCTGACGGCTGCGTCCAGGCCTTCCTGGAACGTCGCGTTGGTGATCGTGTTGTTGCTGATCGTCAGCACCTGGCTGGCAACCGAACCCACGTGCACGTTGCCGATATTGACCGGGTTGGGCGCCACGCCGGGGCTGGCATAGTCGTAGGCCGCGCCGGTGACCGCCAGGGTCTGGGATGCGACGTTGTCGAAGTTCGACACCACCGTCAGCGACTGACCCGACAGGGCGCCGGCCTTGTTCGGCGTGATGGACACGGAGTCCGCCACCGCATTGCCGGTCGCGAGCGGCCCGAAGCCGGGCGCGGCCGCGGTCAGGCTGCCTGTGGTCTGCACCGCACCACGCAGCACCGGCGCGTTGGTGCCGGCCCAGTTGATGGCGAAATTGCCTGTCGAGGCCGCTCCGACATGGACATGCCCGAGCGCCAGCGTGCCGCCGCTGACCGCGGTGCCCGTCAGGGTCATCGCGTCGCCCGTGCCGGACGCCAGGATCAAACCGGCTCCGGCGACATTGGCATGGCGGGCGAAACTGTTGCCGGTGCCGAAATTGGCGTTGTTGTAGTCGTTGCTGATCGTGATGTTCTGCGTGCCGAGATTGGCATTGCCGCCACTCGCCAGGACCAGATTGCCGGCCGTACTGGCCGCCGTCGCGGCGGACAGGTCCATCGTGGCGCCCGTGGCGGCCTGCAGCGTGCCGGTGCCGGTGACGCCGCCGGTGACGCTCAGCACGCCGATAATGGCATCGATCGTGCCCGCGTTCGCGACGCGGTTCCCCACCGTGCCGTAGCCGGTGATGATGCCGGACGCGGTGTTGGTCAGCGAGGTCGTGGCCTGGAACAGGGCCGCGCCGCTGCCATTGGTCACCTCCAGCAGGCCATTGTTCTGGAAGTTGCCGCCATTGGCGGTGGCGATGAACTGGCGGCTTTCCTGGATACGCAAGGCCCCATTGTTCACCGACAGCGTTGAGTCGAGCGATTGCCCGCTGGCGATCAGGCTCGAACCGGCGCCCACGAGGTAGATGTCGGCGGCGTTGGTGTTGATCGGGCCGCCGGTCAAGTTGATCGATGAGCCCGAGCCCGTGGAGATCGAACGCCAGATACCGCCGGTCAGCGTGCCGCCCGACAGGTTCTGGTTGGTGACGCTGGCGCCATAGGTCACCGCGCTGCCATCCAGCGCTTCGACCAGGCCCTGGTTGTTGACCGAGCCTTGCGTGATCAACAACCCACCGCTGCCGGCGCCCTGGAGCACGCCGCCGGCCAGGTTGACGATCCCCGCGCTCAACGCATTGTTGACTGACGGGTTCAAAACCAAAGCCGCTGCGTCGGTGGCCTTGATCGTGCCGCTGTTCACGATGCCGATGCTGTTGGAATAGCCGATGGTGCCGGAGCCCTGAATCGTGTTGTCAACGTTGGTCAGCACCTCGGTGCCGCTGTTGGTGTTGCCCCAGATGGTGTTGCTGGGGCCCGTCAGGGTCACGGTGCCGCCGCCGGTCAGGCTGGTTCCGTCCACGATCCGAAGATAGGTGGTGTTACCGGCGCCAGCGACGATAAATTGGCCCGTATTGTTGATCACCCCATTCAGGAAGGTCTGGCTGTTGTTGCTGGCGATATAAGTCCCGGCCAGTGTGATGGCACCCTGACTTGTGCCATCGAGATAGGCGGCCTGCCCGCTGACGGTCGTCACCACACCGCCACCGGTGCTTCCCAGCCAGCCGCCAGACACCGCGACATTGCTCTGAAGGTAGACGTTGTTACCAGCACCCTGGGCGAGGATCGTGCCCGTGGCGTTGTTGAATTGCCCGCCGTTCAGCACCAGACCGCCGGTATTCGTCGCCAACATCAGGCCCTGGTTGACGAAGCCACCGCCATTCGCCGCGACCAGCGTCGGATTTGTCGTGGGCTGCACCACCAGCGCATTGAGCCCGTTGGCATTGATGATGCCATTCTTCTGATTGATGAACTCGAAGCTGTTGCTGTATCCGAGGAGGCCAGCGCCCTGAATTGTATTGTTAACGTTGGTTACTGTTTCAGCGCCGGAATTCGTCGCACCCCAAACCCGGTTATTCGGACTGTCACTAAGCGTCAGTGTCCCGCCCCCGGTCAGCGTGGTGCCGTCACTCAAGCGCAGGTCGGTCACATTGCCCGCGCCATTGAGCAGAAACAGACCCGTGTTATTGAAGGTCCCGTTCAGGAATGTCGTGCTGTTATTTTGGCCGACATAGGTCCCCGACAGCGTGATCGGCCCCTGGCTGGTGCCATCCAGATAAGCGGACTGCCCGCTGTCCGTCATGATGACGCCGCCGCCGGTGCTGATCAGCAATCCGCCGGATACTTCGGCATTGGCTTGCAGGTGCACGTTGTTGCCGGCGCCAGCCGCCAGGATCGTTCCGCCATTGTTGTTGAATTGCCCGTTATACAAATACAGGCCGCCGCTGTTGGTCGCTTCCAGCAGGCCCTGGTTGACGAAGCCACCACCGAGAGGGGTCGCCAGCACGGCATTGGGTGACGGTTCGATATAAAGTGCGTTCAGTCCATTGGCGTTGATGACGCCATTTTTCTGGTTGATGAACTCGAGCCGGTTGCTATAGCCGAGCGCGCCGGCACCGGAGATCGTGTTATCGACGTTGGTGACCGTTTCCAGCTGGTTATTCAGGATGCCGAAAATCGCATTGTTGGGATTATCGCTCAGGACGATCTGACCGCCACCAGTCAGCGTCGTGCCATCACCGAGGCGGAGCCAGGTTGCATTGCCTGTGGAATTGATCAGCACCGTGCCATTGTTTGTGAACTGGCCGCTGATGTTCGTGGTGCTGTTATTGGTTCCCAGGTAGGTGCCATTCAGCGTCATGCCGCCCGGAACGGTCGCATCCAGAAAAGCCTGCTGACCGGATACCGTTTCGATGACCGCGCCGCCGGACGCGGTCAGCGTGCCGCCGGACACAGTGACGTTGCTTTGCAAATAGACATTGTTGCCAATCGTCGAGGCCCCCACGATCGATGTCCCGATCGCCGAAATTTGGCCGCCCAGATTGTTGAATTGCCCGCCATTCAGCACCAGCCCACCGGCGCCTGTTGATTCCAACAAGCCCTGGTTGACGAAGCCGCCGCCATTCGCCGCCGCCAGGATCGCATTCGGGCCGGGCTGCAGCACCAATGACGCGACCGTGCCAGTGGCATTGATCGTGCCGCCGGCCTTGTTGATGAACTCCATCCCGTTGCTGTAGCCGATGACGCCCGAACCCTGGATCGTGTTGTTCAGGTTGGTAACGGTGGCGGAGGTGTCGTTGACGATGCTGAAAATCTGGTTGGCACTATTATCGCTCAGAACGATCTTGCCACCGCCGGTCAGTGTCGTGCCAACGCCCAGACGCAGCCATGTCCCGTTACCCGTCGAATTGAGCACCACCGTGCCGTTATTGGTGATATTGCCGGATATCGCGGTGCTTGAATTGTTTTGCCCGGTATAGGTGCTGCCGGCCGTGAGGGTGACATTATCCAGCGTGCCGTTCTGCCCGGTGACCGTATAGATTGAACCGCCACCGGTGGTTGTTAGCCCATCTTATTCATCCTGGCCCAGCCCAAGCGCCCGCCCGGGTCATATGGTGTCATACCGAAATAATACACCGCGCGCCTCGCCGATGCTTGCCGTGCCGCGTTTCGAACCAGATTTGTCAGGCGTTGGCGGTGG
>CAIXEA010000126.1 GCA_903918315.1 uncultured Acetobacteraceae bacterium
GGCATCACAATCCTAGCGGCGCTGCTTAGGCGCGCTGCTTTCTTGGACGTTACCTCCCTAAACTTGGCGGTGCCTGCGGGCACCGCCCTTTTTTTTGCGCCCGCGGCAGCGCTGCCTCGGTTTTGACCACTGCCTCAGATCGGGCAAATAAATTTGGTGCGGCGCACAATCTCACTTGCATGCATACAATCGGTGTGGCATAACAATCCCAGCGGCGCTGCTTAGGCGCGCTGCTTTCTTGGACGTTTCCTCCCTAAACTTGGCGGTGCCTGCGGGCACCGCCCTTTTTTTGTGGCAAACGGAAACTTGATCCGCGACGCCACTCCCCGCACAGTCCGGTCCCGTTACGCAACCGGAGTCCCCCTATGAAGACCCGCGCCGCCGTCGCCCGCCAGGCCGGCAAACCCCTGAGTCTCGAAACCATCGATCTGTCCGGCCCACGGGAGGGTGAGGTCCTGATCGAAATCAAGGCCACCGGGATCTGCCATACCGACGAATACACCCTCTCCGGCGCGGACCCCGAAGGGCTCTTCCCCGCCATTCTCGGCCATGAAGGCGCCGGGGTGGTGGTGGATGTCGGCAAAAACGTGACGTCGCTCAAAAAGGGCGACCACGTCATCCCGCTCTACACGCCGGAATGCCGCCAGTGCGAATACTGCCTGTCGCGCAAGACCAACCTGTGCGTCGCCATCCGCGCCACCCAGGGGAAAGGCGTCATGCCCGACGGCTCCAGCCGGTTTTCCTGTGAGGGGGAGCCGGTGTTCCACTACATGGGCACATCCACCTTCGCGAACTTCACCGTTCTGCCAGAGATCGCGCTGGCGAAAATCCGCCCCGACGCCCCCTTCGACAAGGTTTGCTATATCGGCTGCGGCGTGACCACCGGCCTCGGCGCGGTGATGAACACGGCCAAGGTGGAAGCGGGCGCGCGCTGCGTGGTCTTCGGCCTCGGCGGCATCGGCCTCAATGTCATTCAGGGGCTGCGCATGGTTGGCGCCGAACAGATCGTTGGCGTCGACCTCAATCCGCGGCGCAAAGACATGGCCGAACGGTTTGGCATGACCCATTTCGTCAACCCGAGTGAGGTCGAGGGCGACCTGATCCCCTATATCGTCGACCTGACGAAGGGCGGCGCCGATTACAGCTTCGAATGTATCGGCAATACCAAGGTCATGCGTCAGGCCTTGGAATGCTCCCATCGCGGCTGGGGCAAGTCGATCATCATCGGCGTGGCCGGCGCCGGGCAGGAAATCGCGACCCGCCCCTTCCAGCTGGTCACCGGGCGCACCTGGATGGGAACCGCCTTCGGCGGCGCCCGAGGCCGCACCGATGTGCCGCGCATCGTCGATTGGTATATGGACGGCAAGATCAACATCGATGACCTGATCACGCATGTTCTGCCGTTTGAACAGATCAATGAGGGCTTCGATCTGATGCGGCGAGGCGAATCCATCCGCAGCGTGGTCGTGTATTAACCCAGGGACAGTATCATGACCGACACCGAATGCTGGATCCTGATCGAACAGTGCCACGACATGGCGCTGAACGACATGGAGCTGAAGTGCCGGCTGATCCGGGAGGCGGTCGAACGCCTCCCGGACGACAGCGCCGCCGACATGGTGCGGTTTCTCGATACCCAAATGTCACGATGCTATACGTGGCCGCTCTGGGGCGCGGCCTATGTCATGAACGGCGGTTGCGGCGATGACGGGTTTCACGATTTCCGGGCCTGCCTGATCTCCCGCGGGGAGGCCGCGGTGGTGAAGGCCCTGAAGGACCCCGACTCCCTGGCCGACATCGCCGGTGACATCGAGAGCTGGTTTTACGAAGGTTATGACGCCGCGATCCTGAACGGCGCTCAGGCCGTTTTGGGAACGCTTCCGGCCCGCGGCCCTTTCCCAACCGAACCGGAGGGCGAACAATGGGCCGAGGACACGGTGGCGGATTTATATCCAGAACTCAAAGCACTTTATTGGCCCTGAAACGGGCTTTGTTCTTTTATCATATCTTACATGCGACAAAAATACCGATCAGCCGCTTTTATCACCAACGCCATCATCAACCAGGACCACGTGCAGATTGCGTGGCCCATGAGCGCCCAATTCCAGTGTCTGCTCAATATCGGCCGACCGGGATGGCCCGGTCACCAGCATGACATTGCGCGGCATGCCGCCCATCTCAACCCGCAGCTTGTCCCAGGCTTCTTCATAGGCACCGACAAGATTCGACGTCCGCAGCACAACGATCGCCGTATCCGCCAACAAATTCAGCGTGGTCGGCCGCACCGGCGCGCTGGGCAGCATCAGCGTCCCCGTCTCGGCGATACCGGCGAAACCGTGCTGCACGCTGACGGCGTCGGTGGGTTCCGCCCGGCCCGTCCAGACGTCCAGCATGGGCCGGTTGAACCAGGGAATGCTTTGCAATTCCGGGTGCGGCGCCATGATGAAACGGCTCGGCAGGTTCTGCGATTGCAGATATTCCGCCACCGCGTCCGGTACCGCGGCCAGATCGGACACAAGCGCGACTGACCCGAACTCTTTCGTGACGTTGCGCACGAACAGATCGACCTGATCCTTGTGCGCCAGGCGGGATCGCGCGGGAATCAAATGCCGGGGATGGCGCTCCAGCCGGCCGCGCAGCATGTCCTGTTGGTCGTCCGGCAGCGCGCCACGCCGAAGGCCACGGCGAATGGCGGTCAGCATCAGCTCCTTGCTCATGATCCGAGCGTCCCTTCGCGTTGAACCCGCGCATAGCGGGCAAAGAACGTATCCCCTTCCGGTGCCGGCAGATCCCGCCCCTGCGTCCAACCGCCCGCGAGCGGCAAGCGCGCGAAGCGGCCTTTCTTGCGGCCGAACCATCCCAGCCCGACCGCCGCGGCGCGCGTGGCGAGTCTATAGAGAGAGGGGCGTCTGGCGAAGAACGCCCAAAGGCCAAGATTGGCGCGGATGCCGGCGGGGCTGAGGTGGCGTTCGAACTCGCGCTCCCGCCAATGGCGCATCAGTTTGGGCAGCGGAATCTTCACCGGACAAACGCTTTCGCACTTGCCGCAGAAGGTCGACGCATTGGGCAAATGCCCGGCCTTTTCCACCCCGATCAATCCCGGGGTCAGAACGGATCCCATCGGGCCGGGATACACCCAGCCATAGGCATGCCCGCCCACAGCGCCATAGACCGGGCAATGGTTCATGCAGGCCGCGCAACGGATGCAGCGCAGCATGTCCTGGAATTCGGTGCCGATCATGCCGGTGCGGCCGTTGTCGATCAGGATGACGTGGTATTCCTCCGGGCCATCCAGATCCCCCGGCCGGCGCGCGCCGGTGGAGAAGGTGGTGTAGACGGAGAAATCCTGCCCGGTCGCGGACCGCGCCAGCACCCGCAGCAAGGATGTGCAATCTTCGATCGTTGGCACGCATTTTTCGATACTTGCGAGCACGATGTGCACCCGTGGCAGGGTTTGCGTCAGATCGCCATTGCCTTCATTGGTAACGATGACACTGCTGCCGGTTTCCGCGATCAGGAAATTGGCGCCGGTGATCCCGACATCGGCGGCGAGGAAGCGTGACCGCAGCTTGGTTCGTGCCTCCGTCAGGATGTCGCGGCGCTCGCTGAACACCCGGTCCGCGGGAAGATCGGTGTGATGTTTGCGGAACGCATCTTCCCACTGGTCCATGTTCAAATGGAAGGCGGGCGCGATGATATGGCTGGGCAGTTCGTCGCGTAGCTGGATGATGTATTCGCCCAGGTCGGTTTCGACCGGGGTGATCCCATGCTTTTCCAGGTGCTGGTTGATGGCGATTTCCTCGCCGATCATGGACTTGCCCTTGGTGACGGTGCGGGCACCGACACGTTGGCAGATGGACAAAACCGCGGCGCGGGCCGATTCGGCGTCGGCGCACCAATGCACCTGTCCGCCGGCCTTGGTGACATTGGCTTCGTAGGTTTCCAGGTAGAAATCGAGATTGGCCAGCGCGTGGTTCTTGATGTCACGGGCGGTGTCACGCAGTTGTTCAAATTCCGGCAACCCGGCGACGGCGGCGGCGCGGCGGGCGATGAAGCTGGGGCCGGAGCGGGCGAGCGCCTTTTGCAGCCCGGCATCGGCCAGGGCCTTATGGGCATTGTCCTTGAAGGCCGGGGAGGTGGCGACGTGCATGGGCGATGGCTCCTTCGCGACCCTGTCTACAGGGTTTTGCCAGGGACGGGAATCAGGGGGTTGCAACGCGTGCCGAAGGTCCGGGTTGGTTCGGCCGGGGTGTGTCTTTGGCGCCTCGTTCCAGATGACAGACGAAAGAATCGACCGAAAGGGGTTTCGATCCGCTTCCAGACATGATACGCATACCGTGCTTATGAGACGATAAGCACATAAGGGATGGACGTGGGCCGGGGTCTAACCCATCTTATTCATCGCATGGCAGGGATTCGCGAACGGACATGGCGCAAACATATGGAATCGTTCAGTGATTGGTTGCTTACACCCACACCGAACGCCGGACATAATCCGCCA
>CAIXEA010000127.1 GCA_903918315.1 uncultured Acetobacteraceae bacterium
CATCCTGCGAGCCATGGCGAACCGCACCGTCGAAACCTTGTGGGCCGCACTCGGGAAGATCGCCGACATGGTTGCGCCCCAAGAGTGCAGCAATTTCATCGCTCATGCCGGATACAGACAGTCAGCCTGAAAATGCTCTAACCGGGAGGAAACCTGGGCCCTGCGCACCTGCCGCGGCATTTTCTACCGGATCGTGAACCGGCTTTCGGATTTTGATATCCCAGAGAATGTTGGAGAGTTTCAGCTGATTGACCGAAAGGTATGGGAGGTGGTGGCCAGTCACGATGACCAGTATCCGTATATCCGAGGCATCATCGCGTCAGCGGGGTTCAAACGACTGATCCTGCCTTATACCTGGGTGGCCCGGAAGCGTGGTCTGTCCAAGAACAACGTCTTTCGGCTGATCGATCAGGCATTGAACGGGATATTCTCCTTCACCGCCGTGCCCATGCGGGTTTGTAGTTTCTTCGGGGGCGGGATTGCCTGTCTGGCTATTTTATACGCGGTTCTGTCGACGCTGGCGGGCGTTTTCGTTCCTGGCCTGGCGCCGCGTGGGACGATGACGATCATCGTGGCGTTGTTCTTTTTCTCGGGCGTTCAGCTGATATTCATCGGGATGATGGGGGAGTATATCACCGCCATTCACGCGCAAGTGCGTCGCGGTCCGATGGTGGTGGAGCGGGAGCGGATCAATATAGAAAAGGCCCCGTTGCCGAGGCAGCGCCAGAGCAATGCTGTTTTGGATTGAATCGCACAGCGATAAAAAAACGTACCCGGAGCGCGTTCGTTTTCATACGGACATCCTCTAACGTCCGTCTGGCTTAACGATCTGATACAGATTCGCGATTGTTGACGATGATACCAGCTTGAGATTGACGGGAAGATCTTGCAGTGGGGCGCCAAAATGCTCGATCAACAGATAGTTGTATTTAGCCTCCCAGCCAAACCAATAATGCTGACCACCTTGTCCGTCATCATCATGGTCGTCGATGGCGTCCCGGCCCAAACCCTGCCTTAGCTGATACAAAGTGATTGGGTGGCCGCCGATCGGAACGGGCGCTGGCATTGCCGCGGATGCCTTGATGACAGAAGGGGCCATGAAAAGCAGGGGATTATACGTCTCCCGATCGATTACGGAGACCATATTCATATGCCAGGTGGGAAACTCCGGCCCGTGATGGACGGTTTGATCGTCGAGCAGCGTTTCGGCCACGAGCATGCGTTGGCCTGGCGGCATGATGCTGATGAGGCCCCGGATGGTCGCGATATCCTCGTCAAGGGTTCGCAGGAGTGGGAGGAGCCCCAGCGTATGAACCGCGGCGATCATCAGCATGGGCACGAGCACGACACCGCGAATGACCGGGTTTACCCGGCCAGTGGTGGAAAACCCGGCAAGCAGCAGCATCGCCAAAAGAACCGGAAGGCGGAATGAAGTGCCCCAGGTACCTTGAAGTAGCTGTGGCGCGGCCGTTGCCAATGTCGCGACGGTCAGGGTGGGTGCCCAAACCAACGGCGCCAAACGAACGAAGCGTAATGCGAGGAGAGCAAGGAGAATGCCAGCGGCAACGACGAATGTCAGGAGATCGGTGGGGCCGCCAAATACCAGAACCGGCGAGAGGAGCGCGATTACACGACTGATCAGGCCACCGTATTCGGTGTGCACAGCGGTAACGTAGCCCCGATCGAGGGGCACCATGATAGTCAGTAGCAGTGGCACCAACGCCTGCGCCGCGACGGCCGTCCAGTCACCGACAATATCCCGCCAGGGCCGCCCGCGCGCCTGCCATGTCCGGCCAAGCTCGTAGCCAACCAGCATCAAACCATACATCCCGAAACCAACCAGATGGCAAAAATACAGAATCAGAGCCAGCGCACTGAATAATCCCGCACGGGCCCAGCGATGCCATCGCCGTGTCGCGATCCAGCCGGCGAAAGCCATGACCGCGAGACACATGGTCAATAATTGATTCAAAAAACCCCAGGCGAGAACATGATTATAGGAAATTAAGAACGCGGCCAAAGGCACGGCGCTGCGGCGCCGATGAATGGCATAATGCAGCATGGCAACGCTGATGACCGGCAGGAGCACGCATAGGCCCAGAACGACCCGGCCGGCGCTGTAGATGGGCAAGAACAGATTCAGAACAAGGAAGATTCCCTCCAGCGCCAAGTAAGGAATCGCCCGCCACTGAATAGTGTAATAAATCTGAAATGTATTAGAGTGATCATAATGAGTGAGTATGTACATCCGGGCGAGGTGATTCAAATAATCACCGAATGACGGAATTTCGATAACGGCCAGTGGATAAAGAGTGACCGCAGTCATGACTGCGTACAGGGCAACCAGCATCCAAATAGGCAGTGAAGGCTTCTCAGGAGCGCTATTCATCGTGACTCTCATCATACGCATTTAGAGCGGGCTGGTTGCTGGTTGAAGGGCCCTTCGCCTGCGGGCGTTCCAAAATGCGCTACCGCCCGGGTGATTGCCAAGTGCGAGCGCGCAGCGGGATAACCCTGTAAAGGTCTGCTACATCCGATTTGACCACCGGTTCCAGGTCTGCTGGAATGTTTTCCAGTCGATTGCCCCAATGCTCAAGCAGAAGATAACTGAACTTCTCACGCCAACCTTGTAAATATCCTAATGCCGGTCCAACGTTGCCCCTGCCATCGTCGGCCAGGTCAGAGATTCTCGGAAAATCACCATTCGAACTGGATGCTCGCAGCGCGGCCTTGGGCTGGACTGTTGTATGATCGAGAATGATGCCGGGAACGAAGACATCGCGATCAATCAGGAACGTCATTGCCATCGAGTTGGTTGTCGCCCGCGACAGCCCGCCGCGGGCGCGGTCCGTCGCGTCGTCGACGATCAAAAGCCGCTCACCCCGGGGGATCGATTCCGCCACCGATCGAAACACAGCGATTTGAACATCCAGCGGCGCCAGGGCACCGGTGATGTCGAGCGCCCGGCCAAGATTGCAAAGCAGCAGCGCGGTGAGCACGCCAGCTTTCAATCGGTTCCCCATGCGATCCGTTGACACCGTTCCGCCCAGCAGAATGACGACCATAACGATGGGCAGGCGGAAATCCAGGCCCCAGCCGCCCAGCCACGCCACCGGTGTACACAGTGCCACCAGCATCATCGTCCCGGCCACGGGCCAGATGTCGTGGGCGACCGTTAGAAAGCCGAGGCGGATACCGGCATATAGAGCGGCAACGAAAGCGGTTCCACCGATGATGTCGATGGTCGTATCGAGAAACAAGAATGGCGAGAAAACCGTGACGAGCTTGTCGGAAAAATCGCCGAATGCCGCCGGGATCACAGAGGCTGGTGTCTCCTCGAACCGGATGGCCCAAGCGACGAAGAGTGCAGGGACGGCAGGAACCGCGGCCGCTCCCCAGTTCGCGGCGATCCGTCGGGCTGGTCGGAACCCGGCGTGCCAAGCTCGGGTCAACTCATAGGCTCCAATCATGATACCATAGG
Organism: uncultured Acetobacteraceae bacterium; assembly: GCA_903918315.1. Taxonomy (GTDB): domain Bacteria; phylum Pseudomonadota; class Alphaproteobacteria; order Acetobacterales; family Acetobacteraceae; genus Rhodopila. Next base: position 3,482 of record CAIXEA010000127.1, read on the forward strand.
CGGCGAAGGCCTCAAGATGGGCGAGGTACACGGCGAGGGTAGGCAGGGTGAATGTGATCGCCCGCCGCCATCGTGGCCAATGTGCGGTCGCGATCCAGCCGGCGAATATGATAACCGCCAGACAAATTCCGACCAGATAATTAAGGAAACCCCATAATAGGACGTAATTATATGACACCAGACAGGCCGCAGCGGGAACGATATCCAGTCGGCGGTAAACGGCATATTGAATGGCTAGGACACTGATGATTGGAATTACCACACAAAAGCCGAGAAATAGCCGACCGGCGGTGTAAATCGTGACAATGGGGGGAATCACGCCAAAAATGGCGTCCATTCCAAGATACGGGATCAACCGCCATCGCACATCGTAGAAATCCTGCAACGCCGCCGATTGACCATGGTTCCACAGCACATGCATGCGTGCGAGATGGTTTAGATAATCGCCGAAGCTGGGTATCTGCGTTGCCGCGATCGGATACAGCGAGATAGCCACTGTCGTGACATAGACAAGAAGAGTGACTGCGGTCAGGGGCCGGCGCATAGAGCCATTCGCCGACGGCGAGCGAGGAACACAATTTTCTTGTTCAGACATGTCAGGCTTTCGGTTGCACAGTGGCGGAGCGATGATCTCATGGATTGGGGCATTGCACCAAGCCGAACGGCGGAGGCTGCGTGGACGACCAGAGGACTCAGGTGGATCGGTCGCGGCGGATGAAAGACCAAAGCTTTGCCGTCAGGAAATTGAACACCACGACCGGAGGGATCAAGGCGGTTTGGACCCAAAAGGGATCGAAATCCGTCGCTTCCACGAGAAGGCGAAGACTGATCATGTTCATACTGATAGAGATCAGGCCGGATGTCGCGAATTTGATAAAACGGGTGCCGAACGCCAACCGGTCCGGCTGTCCGAAAACCCATTTGAAATTCAGGCAATAAGAAAATATCATTCCCACGAACCAAGACACGAATAGAGAAATGAGATATCCTATGTTTTGGATTTTAAGTAGCGTCGTAAATATAACAAATGTGAGCAGCGCGTTGACGACTCCCACGGCGAGGAAGCGCTTGATCTCAGTCGTCAATGAGCGCATTGTCGGATTAATCCAGAGATCAAAAATGATAACTCGGGCAAATATCGTTTGTCATGATCAGGCCATATATACCGCATGTAGGTTCGTCATGGATATTTCGTCCTTATGACGTAGTTCGGTCGCTTCCGGACCTCCTCATTGATACGCCAAATATATTCTCCAATAACGCCAAGCATTAACATAATCATTCCGCCTATCAGTAACAAAACCACCATGATCGGGGCCCAGCCAGTGAACGGAGTTGCACCAAATATCCAAGCTATGACGATTGATATGGCATATAAGACACCGAGGCCCGCCGTCACAAAACCCGCCGCTGATATAAAACGAATCGGCAGATAGGACGCATCGAGTATGGCGTCGAGAAAATTTTTGAGTTTTTTTACTGAAATTATATTGCGATTTTCCGATCGTGCGTGCCTGCCGGGCGTAGGGAATGAGGCTGGTGCGGTAACCTGTCCATAATAAATCGCCCTGAAAAAAACGGTGCCGGACATCAATAGCGTTGAAAATATCAACGACCTTACGGTCCATCAGGACAAAGTCAAAGCCACCTTCTGGAATCTGCGGTATAGCCATGCGTAGAACACCGTAAGCGAAACGGGAATAAAGCCGTGCCGCGAGGTCGTCGCTACGGTCAATCCGATGGCAAATGACGATTTCATTGCCCTTTTCCCAGCTATCAACCATTTCCGGGATAAGTGTCACCGGATCCTGCAAGTCCGCGGAGATATTAACCCATCTTATTCATCGCATGGCAGGGATTCGCGAACGGACATGGCGCAAACATATGGAATCGTTCAGTGATTGGTTGCTTACACCCACACCGAACGCCGGACATAATCCGCCA
>CAIXEA010000128.1 GCA_903918315.1 uncultured Acetobacteraceae bacterium
CCAACACATCGGAAAAACGCATCCGACGGATCCCTTCGTGAATGCGTGCCCGGTCCATCTGTGCCCCCGTTCCTCACAGGGCAGATGACCGGACACGTCACGAGCTACAAACACCGGACAGATCACGAGCTAGCCACACGGCAAACGGAGTTTGCTTGATCCCGAGGCATATTCCGGCCAAACTATGAATTGGTTCATGCGGGCGGGGTCATCCCTCCCGCACGGACGTTCTGAAAACTTCGACAGGAGATACCCATAGCCAGAGGACCCATGGCCGCGGCCCCGTCACGTGACGGACCCCGTGTGAACGAAGAGATCCGCTCCGCGCAGGTGCGGTTGATCGACCAGGACGGCGAGATGCAGGGAGTCATGAGCGCGCGCGATGCGATGCTGCGTGCCTTCTCCGTTGGTCTCGATCTGCTGGAAATCAGCCCGAACGCTGATCCGCCGGTGTGCAAGATTTTGGACTTCGGAAAGTATAAATACGAACTCCAGAAAAAGAAAAATGAGGCCAAGAAGAAGCAGAAGGTCATCGAGATCAAAGAGATCAAGGTGCGCCCGAATATTGATGAAAACGACTATCAGGTGAAAATGCGCGCCATGAAGTCATTCATCGAGGAAGGCGACAAGGTCAAAGTGACTCTGCGCTTCCGTGGCCGCGAAATGGCGCACCAGAACATTGGTATCCGCGTGCTGGAACGTATCCGGGCTGAGCTGGACCTGACCACCAAGGTCGAGCAGATGCCTCGTCTGGAAAACCGCCAGATGGTTATGGTTCTGTCGCCGAAGTAAATTCCGGCCTCGGCCCCCTCCCCCGTCATCCCGGGCTTGTCCCGGGGGCCAATCGCGGCACACTGCTGACTTTGGTCCCCGGGACAAGCCCGGGGATGACGTGCGGGGCGAGGACACCATCCCATGACCATCGAACGCGGTCTGGTCAAAACCAGCCTGGGCTATACGCATTACCGCGCCCTCGGCACCGGCCAGCCGGTGATGCTGTTCCACATCAACCAGCAATCCTCGGCGCTGATGGTGGAGCTGATGACCGCCCTCGCCGCCCAGGGCTTTCGCGCGGTGGCGATGGATTACCCCAGCCACGGCCATTCCGACCCCGTCCCGGGCCAGCCCGGCTTCACCGACTACGTCACCTGCGCCATCGCGGTGATGGATGCGCTGGGCATTCAAACGGCCCATGCCATGGGCGAAGCCGTCGGCGCCGGCGTTGCCGCGCACATCGCCAATTCTCACCCCGATCGGATCAAGAAGGTGGTGCTGATCAACTGCCCCTTCTCCCCCGAGCGCGGGCGAACGGCGGTGCATGTGACCGAGCTGAAATCGGGCTTACGGCCGGAGGATGAGTCGGGCTTCCCGCTGACCCGCACGCTGTCGTTCCTGCTGGACAAGGACCCCGGCCATGCGCCGCTGCACCCGACCCAGTCCTGGATGGACCGCGTGAACACCGCCCAGATGGAAGTCGGCCGCAACCGCTGGCAGGCGGTCACCGCGCTGGCGCAGTTCGCCATGGAAGACGGATTGAAGGCGCTGTGCCAGCCAACGCTGATCCTGTTGGGCGAGCATTTCTACTACGCCACATTCGTCGATGAGATGCTGGCCCGGGTGCGCGATGTCCGCCACGAAATCCTGCCTGGCGGGCGTTTCTGCATGAGCTGGGAACGCGCGGAGGAAATCGCGGCGAAGGCGGCGGCGTTTTTGGCGGGGTAACCGCCGCTTCGCTGAGTGCATGTCCGGTGCTGTCAGGCGCACCTGACATGCTCTAAGCGATTGTTTGATCGCGTGATTCACGGCTCCGGTGAGTCCATCTTCGCCGATCACGCTCTAACCCACCACCACCGCCGATGATGCCGCGAATGACAATCCCACGGTCTTGCCGGGGGCGACGACATCCTCTGCCCCGCCGACGACACGCAGCACCAGATCGCCCACCCGCACGTCATAGCGCGCCGAACCGCCAAGAAAGCTGGCGGCGGTGACGGTGCCATTCAGCAGAGGCTCATCGGCGAATACGATGCTCTCCGGCCGCACCGATACGGTGGTTGGCTGGCCATCCGCGGCGCCGGCGGGAAACAGGCAGCCGATGCGGGCACCATCGGTTAGCCGGACGGTGCCGATAGCACCGGGGGCGACGGCGCCGTCGCAGACGCCGGACAGCAGATTGGCCGCACCGATGAAGCTGGCGACGAACACATTGGCCGGGCGGAAGTAGATCTCCCGCGGGTTGCCCATCTGCACGATGCGGCCTTTCTCCATCACCGCGATCTGGTCCGACATGGCCAGCGCCTCACTCTGATCGTGCGTGACGTAAATGGTGGTGACGCCGATCTGCTGCTGGAGGCGGCGGAGCTCGATGCGCATTTCTTCGCGGAGCGCGGCATCGAGATTCGAGAGCGGCTCATCCAGCAGCAGCAGCTTGGGCCGATGCACGATGGCGCGGGCGAGTGCGACGCGCTGCTGCTGGCCGCCGGACAGGCGGGTGGCGGGGCGATCGCCGTAGCCGGCCAGCCCGACGGTGGCCAGGGCCTGCTCGACCAGGCTGCGTACTTCCTCCTGCCCGGGCCGGGCGCCTTTGGCGACGCGCAGGGGGAAGGCGATGTTCTCGAACACCGTCATATGCGGCCAGATGGCATAGGACTGGAAGACCATGCCGATACCGCGCTCATTCAACGGCACGGCGGTTTTCGACGCGGAATCGAACAGCACCCGGTCGCCGACGGCGATGGTGCCGGCGTCCGGGCGCTCCAGCCCGGCGACGCAGCGGAGCGTGGTGGTTTTGCCGCAGCCGGATGGGCCCAGCAGGGTAAAGAAGGTGCCCTCGGGCAGGTCGAAGGAGACCTCCCGCACCCCGCCGGCCTGGGTGTCAAAGCGGTTGGCGTAGATCTTGGTGAGGTCACGCACGGTCAACATGAGCTAATTTCCAAACACGTCGGTGCCGCCGCGGCGGCCTTGCGCGAAGAACAGGCAGGCGATGACGGTCATCAGCACGGTCCAGATCAGGCCGAAGGCCGCCAGCTCCCCGCCCTGCCCGTTCACCCATTGGTCGAAGATCGACACGGCGATGACCTGCGAGCCGGGGCTGGCGAGCAGCACGGCGATGGCGAGTTCCTTGTTGGCGACCAGGAAGATGAACAGCCAGCCGGCGATGATGGCGGGTGAGAGCAGCGGCGCGACGATCCGGCGCAGCGTGGTCAGGGATCCGGCGCCGGCGACTCCGGCCGCTTCCTCCAGCTCATGATGCAGTTGCAACACGCCGGAATACACGTAGCGCATGCCGTAGGGCATGAAGCGGATCACGTAAGCGATGGCGATGATCCAGAGCGAGCCGTAGATGGGCAGCGGCACCCGCAGATAGACCTCCATCACCGCGACGCCGAGGCAGATGCCGGGGAAGACCAGCGACAGCGTGGCGAGCTGATCCAGCAGCCAGCCGCCGGGGCCGCGGCGGGCGGCGATCCAGCCGGCCAGCGCGGTGATGGCCATGATGAAGGTGGCGGCGGCGGCGGCGACCATCAGGCTGTTGGTGGCGAGCTCCACATAGCCGGGGGCGGTGAAGACGGTGCGGAAGTTCTTCAGCGTCAGCATCGACAGGCCGGCGACGCTGAAGCCGCGCAGGAAGGGCAGCAGCGACATCCACAGCAAGGTCAGCATCGGCAGCACCAGCACGATGCAGAAATTGGCGATGATGATGGCCCCGGCGATCCAGCGCCCGGCGCCGAGGTCGAAGGGCCTCGGGCGGAAACCCTTGCCGGTGACGGAGTGGTATTTCTCCGCGTTTTTCGAAAGCCGGCTGTAGAAATACAGCAGCACGGCGACGATCACGACCATCACCACCGAGAAGGCGGCGGCATAGCCGAGGTCGGGGGGGACGACGATCGTCGCCTCATAGACATCGGTGGTCAGCACGTAGATGCGGCCGGGCATGCCGACCAGGGCCGGGACCTCGAACCCGCCGATTGCGCGGATGAAGACGAACAGGGCCAGGGCCAGAATGGCGGGCATGGCCAGCGGCAGTGATACCCGGCGCAGGGTTTGCAGCACGGTGGCGCCGCTCATGCGCGCGGCTTCCTCCATATCGGCATTGGCGGCGCGGAAGGTGCTGCCGAGCAGCAGGAAGACCAGCGGCGACCAGAGAAAGCCCTCGATCAGGATCATCCCGGCCATGGAGTTCACGTTGAACAGATTGGCCGTGCCGCCGGTGAGCGTGCGGTAGGCATCGTTCAGCGGCCCGATCTTACCCAGCAGGAACAGCCAGGCGATCACATGCAGAATGTAGGGCGTGCCGAGGGAGATGATGGTCGCGAGATAGGCCAGGATTTTGAAGGGCGCGTTGGTGCGCTCCACCAGCCAGGCCAGCACGCCGCCGACGATCAACGAAAGCGCGGTGCTGCCGGCGGCGAAGACGAGGCTGTTCCAGATGCTGCGCAGCGCGTCCTTGTCGGTGAACAGCTTTCCGAAGTGCGCCAGGGTGAAGCCGGTGACGTCACCGATCGCGTCAGTGGTGGTGATGCTGTCTTGCAGCAGGATCCATAGCGGGGGGAGCATCAGGACGGCCAGCACAAGGCCGACCAGCGCCGCGATGACGCGGCGCATATCCTGGCGCGCCCATGCCAGCGCCCTGTTCATGGTGGTGTCCTTCGCGTTTCCCATTTGGGCATTTCATGCCAAATATGCTGATCGTTGCGGTCAGCCAAAAGGCGCTGTGATTGTGTTTCAGGGCGGCATCCGAGCAAATCGTGGCCGCTGGCTCCCGTCAAGCATCCAAAGCTGGGCGTGATCGCAGAACACTTCCATCGTAGGGGCGAACACTGTTGCATCGTCCAATGTGCCCACCAGCACAGCCATACTGCCCGGTCGAGCCGCTGACTGGCTGAACACCCCGGAACCGCAATGCGGGCAGAAGCGACGATGGAGAATCTGTCCTGACCCGCCCGGCCTGTCGAACGTTTTCAAGGTGCCTTGTATGCTGACGGCACTGGTGGGAAAGCTCATGAACGGTTCGAATGCGGAACCGGTATGGCGCTGACAGTCCTTGCAGTGACATAGCCCACTCCGCGTTGGTTCCGCAGTTATGGTGTAACGAACCTGTCCGCAAAGGCATCCACCCGTGACGTTGGCCATGGCCCCCTCCTGGTTTTTTTATTGCAATCCGGTTTGGGATGATACCCGCCGATCAGGATTTCTGCTATCCTCAGGCGGGCCAATCACATCAATCGTTGGGAAATAGTCGCGATACCGCCTCACATCGCGGGTCAACAGCGGCCAACCCGACACGGCGGCGTGGGCGCCGATAAAGAAATCGGGCAGCACACCGGTTCGCATGCCACCACGGGTACGGTATTGTCGAAACGCCTTCGCCGCCAGAAAAAGCGCCGGGCGGGGAACCGGTTCCAGCCGCAACCCCATGCCTGAGACCAGATCGTCCAGCGCCTCTATGGCCGGATAGCCGGCCGCCAGTTCGGCATAAACGATATCGTTAATGGCCAAAGGGCCGGCTATGGCCGCCATTTCCAGATTCCGCAGCGACCACTCGGCCCAGCTTGCGTCGGCCAGTACGACATCAAGAATGACGTTGGTGTCGACCAGCGTCATTCATGCCTCGCCACGCGTCAGAGCCATGATGTCATCGGTGGTCATGTTGGATTGAAGGGTGCCGGTAAACCGGGCGAAGCGGCTGGTTTCACGCTGCGGCCCGACAGCCGCGCCGGCTTTGCGCACGATGATGTCCCCGCTCGGCCCCAAGGTGAACTCGACCTTGCTGCCGGGTCCAATGTCGAGCAGTTCGCGGATGGCTTTGGGGATGGTGACCTGACCTTTGGTGGTGATGGCGTTCATGGCGAACCTCGGTAATACCATGCCACATTATGGTATTACCCATTTGGATTCAACAGACGCAACACCCTGGCGTAGAGTGGTCACATACGCCGCACCCAGGCCAAACCCCGCCATCCCCAGGCTTGTCCAGGGGACCCATCGCGGCATGGGCGGACACCTTGGTCCCCGGGACAAGCCCGGGGTTATCGAACATGTGCCCAATGCAATCCCGCCGACACCCGGGGTCCGCCTTACCGGAACAGTTCGTGGTACAGCGCCACCCATTTCGGCAGGTCATCGCGTGCCATGTCGGGGGTCACGACATTGACCTTGAAGCCGCCCGCCTCGGGCTTGTTCTCCGGCACCTTCGCGGCGATCCGCGGGCTGGCCGGCAGATAGTCGTTGTCGGCCAGCACTTTCTGGCCCTCATCGGACAGCATGAACTCGGTGAACAGCCGCGCCGCGGCCGGATGCGGGGAGTCCCTGACGATGCTGATCAGGCTCATGGACTGCAACAGCGGCTCCATCTTCAGCCATTTCACCGGCGCGCCCTGACCGATGCTGATGGTCGCATGATAATTCAGGATCATGACCGATAGCGGGTATTCGCCCGACACCACCTTATCCAGCACCACCCGCTGGGCGGCGGGGATCACCACAGGCTCCTGCTTCGCGAAAGCGCGGAGGTAGGCCATCCCCTTCTCCTGCCCCATCGTGGTCAGGATGTTATAAATGAACCCCGGAGGCCCGCCGGGCGTGAGGTCGTAGGTCCAGGCGATCTGGCCCTTCCAGCGGGGGTTCAGCAGGTCGTCATAGGTTTTCGGCACATCGTCCGGCTTGACCACGTTGGTGTTCACCGCCGCCGTCCAATAAAACAGGTTCAGCGCGGTCCAGTGGCCGTTCGTGTCGCGCAACACCTGCGGCCATTCGGCGGCCTGCCGGGGGCGGTAATCGGCCACCAGATTGGCATCCTCCAGCAGGAATACGGTGTTGGAGCCATCGAACAGGTCCGCCTGCACCCGCCGGGCGCGGGCCTCATTGCGGATCTTCAGCGCCACGTCAGACGATGTGGCGCGGGAATACTGCACCTTGATGCCGGGATATTTGCGCTCGAACGCCTCACTCATGGGGCGGACGATCTGGTTCACGATCAACGTGCTATACCAAACCACCGTCCCCTCTTTCTTCGCCGCCTCGACGAGCGCCGGATCGGGCTCCGCCGCCCGGACAACGCCCGAGAGCAGCAACAGAACAGCCAGCAGGGTTTTCATCGGAACACCTCATGATACAGCGCGATCCAGCCGGTAAGGCCTTCGCGGGTGGCGTCGGGGGATATGAAATTGACGGTGAAGTGCCCCGCCTCGGGCTTTAATTCCGGAATCCGTGCCGGCACATCCGGATCGGCCGGCAGGTAATCATTGGCGGCCATCACCTTCTGGCCCTCGTCCGAGAGGATATATTCCTCCAACAGCCGCGCCGCGTTCGGGTGCGGGGCGTCTTTCAGGATGCCCATAATGCTGAACATCGCCGGCAGCGGCTCCAGATTGACCGCCTTCACCGGCGCCCCTTGCCGCGCGCTGATCGCGGCATGGTGGTTGTACATCATGACGCCGATCATGTGCTCGCCGCTGATGACCTGATCAAGGACGGCGCGGGGGGAGGCCGCGACCGATACCGGCTCCTGCGCCGCGAATTGCTTCAGATAGGAGCGGCCTTTCTCATCGCCCATGACCGAGAGCACGTTGCGGATGAAGCCGGGCGCGCCCTGGATCGCCAGTTCCGTCGTCCAGGCCATGTGCCCCTTCCAGCGCGGATCGAGCAAATCCGCGAACGACTTCGGCGCGTCCTCGGCTTTGATGAGGTTGGTGTTGTAGGCGATGGTCAGGAAATAGAGGTTGCTGGCGGTCCAGAAGCCATTTTTGTCCTTCAGCACGTCCGGGTAATGCATGGCGGCTTTCGGGCGATACTCGGCCAGCAGTTTGGCGTCGGTCAGAGAATGGATGCCGCTGGTCACATCCACCACATCGGCCTGCACCCGGCGGGCGCGGGCCTCGTTCAGCAGCTTGACCGTGGTATCGGTGTTGGACGCGCGGGCGTATTGCACCTTGATGCCGGGGAAGCGCGCCTCAAAGGCTTCCGCCATGGGGCGGGTGATCTGATTGATGATCAGGCCGGTATACCAGACCGCGGTGCCTTCCTTGCGCGCGCCCTCGACCAGGGCCGGGTCGAAATCGGCCGCGCGCGCCATGGGGGCGGACAACAATGACGCCCCAATCAAGACCCAGGCACTATCCTTGGCGCGCATCATTTCCCCCTTATCATCGGCTTGCTGGCATTGTGGGCCCAGGCTCCCGGCGCCTCAAGCCTCAGTCTGGACCCGCTGCGGGCCCCACTCAGGAAAGAGACCATTATGACCGCGCGACACGCTGCCATCTGGGGACAGGCCCTTCGGTCGGAATGGGACCTCGACCCGACTTTTCTGACCGTCAACCATGGCTCATTCGGAGCGGCCCCGCGGGTCGTCCGGGCGGAACAAGACGCCTGGCGCGCAAGGATGGAGGCGCAACCGACGCGGTTCATGGTCGCGCTGCCCGCTTTGCTGCGGCAGGCCGCCGACACGCTGGGCCGTTTTGTCGGCGCCACAGGACCGGACATCGCCTTCGTCGCCAATGCGACGACCGGATGCAATGCCGTGCTTCGATCCCTGCGCCTGCAACCCGGCGATGAGATCATGGTCCTCAATCACGTCTACGGCGCGGTCCGCAACACGGTCCACTACGTGGCATCGCAGGCGGGAGCGACGATCAGGGAAGCGGTCCTGCCATTCCCAGGCACCACCGAAGACGCCGCGGTCGATGCCGTCGCGCGGGCCCTGACACCGCGCACGCGATTGGCGGTCATCGATCACATCACCTCCGCCAGCGCGCTGGTGCTGCCGCTGCGGCGGATCGTCGCGGCCTGCAAGGCCGCGGGGGTGCCGGTTCTGGTGGACGGGGCGCATGCGCCCGGGCAGATCGATATCGACCTGACGGCCATTGGCGCTGATTGGTACACCGGGAATTGCCACAAATGGCTATGCGCCCCGAAGGGCAGCGCGTTTCTGTGGACGGCATCGGATCGGCAGGCAGACCTGCATCCCACCGTGATCTCCCACGGCCTCGATCAAGGCTATCTCAGCGAATTCGATTGGGTCGGGACCAGCGATCCGACCGCGTTGCTCGCGGTGCCCGCGGCCATCCGCTTCCATCAACACCTGGGTGGGGCTGACATGCGGGCGCGCAATATCGCGCTGGCGGCGGACGCCGCCGCATGGGTCGCACGGCAGCTTAATACCGGCATCGCAACGGAAGGGGGCATGGCCGGCGCCATGGCATTGGTGCGGCTGCCGATCGCGGGCGACCCGCTGGCGTTCCGGGCAAAATTGCTGGAAGCCGGGACCGATGTGCCGGTGCACGCAATCGGCGGCATAAATTGGCTCCGTCTGTCCGCATTCGCTTACAACGATATCGACGACTACGTCCGGTTGGCCGATATTGTCACGCACGTGATCCGGGACACATGACAATGACCGACCCCAATGCCATCGAATTCATCGGCATGATCCACCATCGTGAAGCGTCGGAAATTCATCCGCCGGGCCCGATCGTGCTCGACCGCGGCTATATCCGCGATTTCGCCCAGGCGGCGGAGACGGGTGGCTTCGATCGCGTGCTGGTCGGTTATTTCGCCGACGGGCCCGACGGATTCCTGATCGCCGCCGCCGCCGCGCAACACACCGATCGGCTTGGTTTTCTGGTCGCACACCGGCCAGGCTTCGTCGCGCCCCCCCTCGCGGCCCGCAAATTCGCCACCCTGGACCAGATCACCGGCGGGCGTGCCGCGATGCATGTCATCACCGGCGGTGACGACGCGGACATGTTCCGCGACGGCGATATCTCAACCAAGGACGAGCGCTACGAACGTACCGATGAATATGTTGAAATATTAAAACGTATATGGACCGAACCCGGACCGACGGTCGACCATGAAGGACGGTTCTACCGCTTCAAGGGCGCTTCAACCGCCATCCGCTGCGTCCAGCAGCCGCGCATCCCGATCTTTTTTGGTGGCGCCTCCGATGCCGCCATTACCGTCGCCGCCAAGCATGCCGACGTCTTCGCGCTCTGGGGCGAGACGCATGCGCAGGTGCGCGACATCACCGCCCGGCTGCGAGCCGAAGCCGCCACGTTCGGCCGCACCGTTCGCGTCAGCCTGTCACTGCGGCCCATTCTCGCAGCGACGGAGGATGCGGCGTGGGAGCGGGCGGCCCGCATCAAGCAACGCATTCTCGAACTCCGTGCCAAGGCGGGTATTCAAACCGTCGTCCCGGCCAATGAAGGCTCCAGGCGGTTGCTGGCCGCCGCTGCCGAGGGTGAGCGTCTGGACAAACGCCTTTGGTTCGGCGCCGCCCTGGCCACCGGAGCCCGCGGCAATACCACCAGTCTTGTTGGGACCCCGGCACAGGTGGCGGAGGCCATGGCCGACTACCACGAACTCGGCGTCACTACCTTTCTAATCCGCGGCTTCGACCCGCTTGACGACAACATCGAATACGGACGGTCCCTGCTGCCACTGACCCGAACCATCATCGCCGAGCGAAGCGCGCGGCGCGCCGCGGCCGCGTAAACCACTCAGTTCGGCGCAGCACCCTTATGACGATCGGGATCAGACTGGCATTGGTGGGGCTGGTGGCCACCGGGCTGCTGACCGTGCTGCGCTGGATCATCGGCCGGGCCCAACCAGCGGCGCGCGGCGACGCCACGGGCACGATCAGCCCCGACCGGATCAGCACTCTGGTGACGGTGTTGCTGGGCACCGGCTTGTTTCTCATCGGCTGCGTCGCCTTCGTGCTGGATGAGGGCGTCTGGGGGCCCCGCCTCATCGCGCTCCTGGGGGCGGCGATCGCGGGATGCATGGCACCGTCCTTGACCGATATCCACACCGTCGTCTGGTCGCCGCGCGGGGTTGAGGGCCCGAGCAACCTGTTCGGCCCGACCCTCGGTCTGCGCCGGACCACCATCCAATGGGACGACATCAGAAAATTCGGCACCACCATCACAGGCTACTGGTACGTCCAAAGCGCCGACGGGCGGCGGGTGTATTGGAGCTACCTCTACAAAGGCCACACCGCGCTCGCCGCCGCGCTGCGGGCGCACTGCCCGCTCCTCCCGCTAACACGCGCCCGCTCGTAAGTGCTCAGCAAGGACGACTCCATGACCACAGCTGACCCATTGTTGGATCACGACGAACCCCATCCCGTGCGCCTGCTGCGGGAAAACGGAACATCGGACTTCTTTTTGACCGGCGACCATGCCGGGCGTGCCATTCCCCGGCGCCTGAACGCGCTTGGCGTGCCTGCGGCCGATCTGGAACGCCACATCGCCTGGGATATCGGCATTGCCGGCGTGAATGCCCATCTGTCGGAAGCCCTTGATGCGACGGCGATCTCTCAGGTCTATTCGCGCCTGGTGATCGACTGCAATCGCGATCCCAGCTGGGCTTCGGCCATGCCGGAGGTCAGCGAATTCACCCCTATTCCAGGCAATATCGGCCTGCGGGAGACAGATCGCGCGGCGCGGGTCGCCGCGATCTTCACCCCCTATCATGATCGCATCCGCGAGCTGTTAGATGCCCGCGCGGCGGCCGGACGGCGGACGGTGTTCGTGGCAATGCACAGCTTCACCCCCGTCTTCAAAGGGGAGCGCCGCGACATGCAGGTCGGCGTCCTGTTCAACCGCGACATCCGCTTCGCCACCGCCCTGCTCGCGGAACTGCGCGCCCAAGGCGACATCGTGGTCGGTGAAAATGAGCCCTACGCCATCACCGATACCAGCGACTACAGCGCCCCGGTTCACGGCGAGCAGCGCGGACTCGTCCATATTGAGATCGAAATTCGGCAGGATCTGATCGCCGATGCGGCGGGCCAGGCGCATTGGGCGGCGCGGTTCGCCCGCCTGTTACCCGCGGCTGACGCCCGCATGCGCGCCGCGGACGCAGTCACACGCGGCCTGGGCGCGCTTGCCAACCGCGGGAGCGCCGCCTAGACGGGATCGCCACCGGCATGAAGCCGCCAGCACAAACATGGAATGGGGAGCTGACATATGACGAAAATCCTGGTGATCCACGGCGCCGGCATGAACATGCGTGGCAAGGTTCAGACCGAGATTTTCGGCACCATGACTCTGCCGGAATACGATGCCCATATCCGCGCCTATGCGGCGGAACTTGGCGTGGACATCGAGATCTACCATTCCAACATCGAAGGCGAGGTCGTGAACAAGCTCTACGCCGCCAATGACGGGGATTTCGATGCGGCCATTTTCAATCCAGCCGGATTCTCCCGCGGCTATCCCGCGCTGACGGCAGCGATCGGGCAGGTGCGGTTCCCGACGATCGAGATGCACATCTCCAACCCGATGCGGCGCGGGCCGGCTTCGGACACGGTCGCGGTCAGCCGGGGCGTGGTCGCGGGCTTCGGCGTCGCGGGCTATTATCTGGCGCTGCGCGGGCTGCGCGACACGCTGGCGAAATAACCCGCGCCAGCGATCAGATTCTAGAGCGTGATCGGCGGAGGTGGAATCACCGGAGCCGTGAATCACGCGATTAAACAATCGTTTAGAGCCTGTCCGATGCACCTTTGTGCACCGGACAGGCTCTAAGGCATGCCGAAGGCATCATTGGCAATCCGGATCAAGGCACCAATATAGGCGGCCGCGTTGTCGGGGTGGTACGCCACCCCGATTCCAACGCGATAATCATGGGCGAAGAGGTTGAACTCCTCGATCCCATCCGATTCCGCCAGCCAATTGCAGATACAGCGGTATTCCGCCACCAGCTTCGCCGCCGCCCCCGTCCGCAGATCATCGGCCAGCGCCTGCAACCGCACCGCCGCCGCCGCGCTGACCGCATCCCCCGGCTCGGCATCGACCTTGCGCAACCGCCAGGCCGCGGCTGCCTCCAGTTCGTCGGCTTCCGGGCAGTCGCCGTCGCTCATTGCGCCAGCCAGCCGCCATCGATGGAAATCGGCGTGCCCGTCATCTCCCGTGCCGCATGGCCGCACAGGAAATGGATCAGTTCGGCCACATCGGCCGGATCGACAAACCGGCGGGAGGGTTGGCGTTCCGTCAGGAATTGCTCCACCACCTCATCGCGCGACAGGTTGCTGGCCGCCATGCGGGTCTGCAACTGCCGTTCGGCATTGGGCGTCAGGGTCGCGCCCGGGCAGATCGCGTTGCAGGTGATGCCATAGGGCAAACCCTCCAGCGCCACGCCGCGCGTCAGCCCGAGGATGCCGGCCTTGGTGGCGCAGTAATCCACCCGGTTCACCGTCGCGGTCTGGCCGTAATTGGACGACATATTGACGATCCGGCCCCAGCGGCGGGCCTTCATCCCCGCCATCACCAGCTTGGTCAGGATGAACGGCGCCGTCAGATTAACCGCCACCGCCCGCGACCAGGCCTCCAGCGGAAAATCCTCGACCGGCGATACGTGGCGGAACACGGCGTTGTTCACCAGGATATCGATCGGGCCCAGCGTCGCCTCGGTATGCCGCACCAGATCCTCGATCTGCTCCGGCCGCGTCAGATCGGCCTGATGCAGCCCGATCTCGACCGCCGTTTCCGCGGCCAATGCGGCCCGGGCGGCTTGCGCGACGTCCGGTGGCTCCAGCCCATGCAGCATGACCTTGCAGCCATCCTTGGCCAAAGCCCGGGCGGTGGCATGACCGATGCCGCCGATGGAGCCAGTGATCAGCGCGGTGCGTCCAGCGAGTTTCATGGGCGATGTCTCCGTCAGTTGGGTTGCCAGCGCAGCAGCCGGCGCTCGGCCCAGGTTACGATCATGTCCAGCCCATAGGCGAACAGCGTCAGGGTGATCACCCCGCCGAGAACGGCGTTGATGTCGAAAATGCCCTCGGCTTCGAGGATCAGGTAGCCGATGCCTTTGACCGAGCCGAGATACTCCCCGATCACCGCGCCCACGAAAGCCATGCCCACGGCGTTGTGCAAGCTGGCGAAGACCCAGGTCATGGCGGAGGGAACATAGACCATTCGCAACAATTGCCGCTTGCTGGCACCCAGCATCCGGGCGTTGGCGAGCACCACCGGGTTCACCTCCCGCACCCCATGGTAGACGTTGAAGAAGACCAGGAAGAACACGATGCTGATGCCGAGTGCCACTTTCGACCACAGGCCCAGCCCGAACCAGACCGCGAAAATCGGCGCCAGGATCAGCCGCGGCATCGAATTCAGCGCCTTCAGATAGGGCGACAGCAACGCCGAGGCGGTGGGCTTCAACCCCAGCCATAGCCCCGCCACCAGCCCCAACAGGGTGCCGCCAAAGAAGGCCAGCATGGTTTCCAGCAGCGTGATCGCGAGATGCGGATAAATCGACCCGCTGGAAAACCATTTCCAGATCTGGGCGAAGACCTTCAAAGGCTCCCCAAAGAAAAACGGCGGCAGGATTTTGCTCTGCGTCAGCACGTGCCAGCCCAGCATGGCGGCAACGAACAGCGCCAGCCGGTAAACATTCAGCCGCCAGAGCGGTGGCAGCGTGTCATGCCCGCTCATGCTGCTGGTATCCTTTCAGCACTTCGTCACGCATGGTTTCCCAGATCGCGGCGTGGATTTTCAGGAATTCCGGGGTCAGCCGGATCTCCGCCACATCGCGCGGGCGGGGCAGATCAATGGGGAATTCGCCGATGGGGCGCGATGCCGGGCCCGCCGACATCACCACCACCCGGTCCGACATCGAAATCGCTTCTTCCAGGTCGTGGGTGATGAAAATCACCGATTTGCGATTGGCGGACCAAAGGGCGAGCAGTTCATTTTCCATGAGTTGGCGGGTCTGCACATCCAGCGCGCCGAACGGCTCGTCCATCAGCAGGATTTGCGGCTCCAGGATCAGAATCTGAGCCAAAGCGACGCGCTTGCGCATGCCGCCGGAGAGTTGATGCAAATAGGCATCACCCCGCCCGCGCAGACCGACGCGGCTGAGCCATTCGGTGGCGCGGGTGCGGCTTTCCACCGGATCGATGCCCCGCATTTCCAACCCCGCCATCACGTTCTGGATGGCGGTGCGCCAGGGCATCAGCGCCTCGGCCTGGAACATGTAGCCGGCGCGGCGGTTCAGACCGGACAGGGACTCACCAAAAATATCCACCGAACCGGTGCTGGGGGTCAGCAACCCGGCAGTCACGTTCAGCAATGTGGATTTGCCGCAGCCGGTGGGGCCGACGACGGACACGAATTCCCCATCCGCGATCGTCAACGAGACGTCGCGCACGGCGGTATAAGGCTGCCCCCCGCGCGACGATGGCGGGAAGGTGCAGCTGATGTCGCGCAGGACGACGGCGGGGGCGCTCATTTGTATTTCTTCAGCGCCTCATCGATGAAGTGATTGTCGTAGGTTTTCGTGAGATCGATTTTCGCGTCCTTCAGATCGGGCTGGAACATCAGGATCGATTGCAGGGCGTTTTTCGACGCCGCCTCCGACACTTTCCCATCGAATTGCATCGAGGCGAGGTTGGCCGCCAGCATCTGCCGATACTGCGCCCGATCCTTCACATACTCTCCGGGAACCTTGGCCACGATCTCATCCAGCGGCGTTTTGCCGAGCCAGAGCATCGCCCGCACGGTCGCGTTCACCACCGCCTGGGTGGTGCGCGGGTTTTTCTGCGCGAAGGCCCAGGTGGTGTAGAGCCCGTCCAACACGTAATCACCGCCATAGGCCGCGATCGTTCCGGCCTCATCGCGCGCATCCAGCAGCGGCACCACGTCGTCCCACATCTCCGTCGTCGCGGGATCCTGGGTCACCAGCGCGTCCAGTTGCCCCGCCCGCGCGGCGGCGACAGCGGTGGCGCCGAGACCCACGCCGACATAGGAGGCATCGTCTTTGGTCAGCCCGACTTTCAGCAAGGCCCGCACCGCGAATATCTGCGTCGCGCTGCCGGGGGCCGACACGCCGATGGATTTGCCCTTCAGATCCTGGACGGTTTTAATCGTCCCGGCTTTGGATTTCGGCACCACCAGCACATAGCCGGGGTAACGGCTGATGCCGACGATATCGACCATCGCCTGGCCTTTGGCCTGCAAATCGATGGTGTGCTCATAGGCGCCGGCGACGAAGTCGGTATTACCCGCGATCAGCGCCTGCGCGCCCTTGGCACCGGAGTTGAAATCGATGAACTCGATGTCCAGGCCTTCATCCTTGTAATAGCCGAGGGCGCGGGCCATGACCAAAGGCAGCTTCGCCACCTGGCTGAACAGCCCGCCGGCGCCGATGATGGCATGGGGATGTTCCAAAGGCTCCGCCCGCGCGGCCGCGGCAAGCAGTGACAGCGTCGCGGCCAGAATGGCACGGCGGGCAAAAGACATGGTACGGTCCCCCAACTTTTATTTTGAACATGAGATGCTAGGGATGGGGTCCATCGGCTGTCAACGCGCCCGGGTGGGCGGCGCTGGGCTGGGCGGGTACGCAATCGCCAGAATTTCCATCATCTCGATGCCGCGGGGCGTATGGACCGCCACCTCATCGCCGACACGGGCCTTGGCTTTGATGAACGCCACCGCGATGGGTGCGGTCAGGCTGACCTTGCCCAGTGCCATATCGGCCTCATCGACCCCCACGATCGTCACGGTTCGTTCAACATCGGCTTCATCGATATAGGTGACTGTCGCGCCGAAGAAGATGCGGTCGCGCTGGGTTTGCGTCGCGGGATCCACGACCTCCGCGTTTTCCAGGCGCTTGCCGAGGAAGCGGGTGCGGCGGTCGATCTCCCGCAGGCGGCGCTTGCCGTATTGGTAGTCGGCATTTTCGCTGCGGTCGCCATTGCCGGCGGCCCAGGACACCACCTCCACCACCCGCGGACGCTCGACCCGGGTCAACTGATCCCGTTCGGCCTTCAGGCGTGCGAAGCCCTCCGGCGTCATGTAAACCTTGCCGCCCAGCGCCAATTGCGGTGCTTCGTCCGGAAAGTCGGCATCATCATCCATATCAGGATCCTCTATGCGGCGTTCGGCATCGCGGCCTTCTGCGGTGCGGCGCGGGCGCAGCCAGTGCTCACGGTGCCTGTTGTGCCCGCCTGTATATCGTCGCCGTTCGGACCACGCGATGGCGGCGGGCCGCGGGCGTCGCATGTCCATACCGGGATCGATTTACCGGCCCCGGCGGGCGCCTGGGTGCGGGCGGCCGCGGCCGGCACGATCACCGCCATCCGGCGCCGCGGTTCGGCCGGGCTGGAGGTCGAAATCCGCCACGACAGCCATTGGTCAACCCGATACGATCACCTGGGGATGGTCGCCGCCCCGCTGCTGACCGGGCAGCGCAGCCTGGCACAAGGCGGGTCGATTGGCCGTGTCGGCCGAACCGGCATCACCTATGGCACGCATCTGCATTTTGAGGTGCTCTTCAATGGCACCCCAATCGATCCGACCGGCCTGCTCGGGCTGTCCCGCTGTGAAAAACGCCGGTGAGAAGCCGGCTTCGGACGGGCTCTAAACGATTGTTTAATCGCGTGATTCACGGCTCCGGTGATTCCACCTCCGCCGATCACGCTCTAAGACGACCAATAGCCCGGCGGCAACCAGACGATCGCGGCAATCACCGTCGATGCCACCACCAGCAATCCCAGGCCGACGCAGATCAGGGCCACCAGCCGGTGGGCGTTCTCTTCGCTTTGCGAAGCCCAGTGTTCGATCGCCTTCAGCACGCTGTCAGCCCTCGTTCCACAATAAAAAGTCGCCCGCGGAGCGTATCAGCCGTTGGGCCCATCGCATCTAACGCTGACACCTAATTGTATACATCTGAGTAAATTTTGTGAATACGGTCTTTTTTAAAAATCTCTTCACGAGCGACTGATCGGCGATTGCGCCCTTGCTTCCTCAACCGCACGGTAAAGATACCAGGTCGCCAGCGATCGGTAGGGGGCCCAGGCCGCGCCAAGGGCCGCCAGCGCGCGTGGCTTGGGCTGCTCGTCCAGGTTGAACAGAATGCGGTAGCCCTCACGCACGCCGAAATCATCAACTGGCAGCACATCCGGTCGGCCCAGGGTGAAGATCAACAGCATCTCCACCGTCCAGCGGCCGACGCCGCGAATCGTGGTCAGGCGCGCGATCAGTGCTTCATCCGTCAGCCGGGCGGACGCGCGGCGGGTTGGGACCGTTCCATCCAGCGTACGCACACAGATGTCGCGGATGGCGGCGATCTTGGCGCCCGAAAACCCGCATCCCCGCAGCATCGCTTCATCCGCCGCGAGCACAGCGTCCGGTTGGGGGAACGCATCACCGGGAAACAACGCCTCAAAGCGGGCCAGAATGGCTTCCGCCGCCCGCCCATGCAGCTGCTGGTGCGCAATGGCACGAACGAGCGCCTCATAGAGGCCACGCTGGCGCTCAACCATCAGGCGCGGCCGACCAACCCGGCTGATCAAGGCCGCGAAACGCGGTTCGGCGCTGAGATGACGAATGGCTTCCCTGGACATGCCTGCATCCTGATTTTGGCCCGCATCCTGACTTTGGAATACGAAGGCGGCAACCAGTCCTTGCCGCCATACCCTCCCATACGGTTAAGTGCGCGGGTAAGTCGATGGACGGCCGATGCGACATCCCTTTTTCCCGCTGACCGAGGCCCAGGCGCGCGAGCAGGAAAACCGTCAGACCAATGGATTGGCGGCCGTGGCGGCCGTGCTGCTCCTGTTGGTCGCGGGGCTATGGCTGGTCCATGCCTTGCATCGCTCATCGCGACTTGAAGATTGCCTGATGTCGGGCCGGACGAATTGCTATCCGATCGACCTGAGCCACGCGTAGAGTCTTTTTCCGCACCTCTGCGATTGACGTCCGGCCTCAGCAAGGCGACCGTTGGGGCCAACGACACAGCACGGGGGCAGCGTATGCGTATCGCCGATATGGACTGGCGCATGGTGGAGGATTGGACCCGCCATGACGATCGTTGCGTTCTGCCCATCGGCAGCACCGAACAGCATGCCGGCCTGTCGCTGGCCACCGACGCGATCAACGCCGAACGCGTTGCCCTGGAAGCCGCGGAGCCGCTGGGCATTCCGGTCTTTCCCGTGCTGTCCTATGGGCTGACGCCCTATTTTTCCGATTACCCCGGCACGGTGACGCTGCGCCTGGCGACCTATGCCGCCTTGCTGCGCGATATCCTCGACAGTCTCAAACACGCCGGATTCCGGCGCATCCTGATCGTCAACGGGCATGGGGGCAATCAACCGGCCTCCGTGCTGGCCCAGGAATGGATGATGGACAACCCGGACTCACGCGTTCGCGTGCACGACTGGTGGCGTGCCCCCAAAACCTGGGCCGCGGTTCAAAGCGTCGATCCCGTGGCCACCCATGCCAGCTGGATGGAAAACTTCCCCTGGACGCGCCTGCCCGGCTCAACCCCGGCCCCCGACGCGAAGGACACGGTCGATACGGATCGCATGCGCACGATGGCGCCCTTTGAAGTCCGCCTTCTACTGGAGGATGGCAGCTTCGGTGGTGCGTATCAGCGCGATGATTCGGATATGCGGGCGATCTGGGCCGTCGCGGTCGAGGAAACCCGCGCCCTGCTGGATAACTGGTAACCCCGCATGCCCCCCCTGCGCATCGGCCTGCTGCTCTTCCCCGATCTGACGCAACTCGACCTGACCGGACCCTTTGAAGTGTTCGCCAAACTACCGGGCGCGGATGTTCGCCTGCTCTGGAAAACGCTGGAACCGGTGCGCGCGGAAACCGGGATGCGGATCCTGCCGGATACGACCCTGGCGGATTGCCCCAGGCTGGATGTCCTGGTCGTCCCGGGCGGCCCGGGCGTGGCCGCGCTGATGGAAGATCCCGACATCCTGGATTTCCTGCGCCACCAGGCCGGGCAGGTGCGCTATCTCAGCTCGGTTTGCACCGGTTCGCTGGTGCTGGGCGCCGCGGGCCTGCTGCGCGGCAAACACGCGACATCGCATTGGAGCGCGAAAGATCTGCTGGCCCAGTTCGGCGCGATCCCGACCGAGGGACGCGTCGTGCGCGATGGTTCGTTGATGACCGGCGGCGGCGTCACGGCCGGAATTGATTTCGCTTTGACCATGGTCGCCGAACTGGCCAGCCCAGCCGTCGCGCAGGGCATTCAGCTTGTCATCGAATATGCGCCGGCCCCGCCCTTCGACGCCGGATCCCCCGATACCGCGCCGGCCGAAGTGGCCGCCGCCATCCGGGCCCGCGGCGCCAATATGCGCGCCATGCGCGAAGCCCTGGTCGCCCGCGTCACCGCGGGATGGCCATCGCCTGGCATAAGCAACGGGTAGAACACAGGATCAAACCGAAGCACGGCGCGCGCTTTGCTTCAAACCTGATCGCGTGAGTCCGGCCGGATGCTCCGGTGTCAGGACTCCGCCTCGTGCGCGGCCACGATAACCAAGCGGCGGGCCAGGCGCAGCAGCGTCTGACGATCGTCCGGCGCGCAGGCGCGGTACAGGCGAACAAGCGCGAGTTCATCGCCCTGCTGGACCTCCAGTGGTGCCTGCTTCGCAGCCCCGTACATCAGATATTCGACCCCAATCTCCAGGCAGGCGGCGATACGCGTCAGATTGCCGGTGATCTGCCCCGCGCGCCCGGTTTCCCACTGCGCCACCGCGCTGCGAGACACACCGACCGCCTGCGCGAGCTGGTGCTGGGTCCAGCCACGCTCTTCGCGGATGGCTTTGATGCGGGCGCCGATATCGATGGGATTGCTCATACGAGTTAGTATAATTCAACCACCCCTAACAAATCCACTTTTTTCTCTCTCAGGGCACCGCCCGTGCGGGATCAGCGGCTGATCCAGCAAATGCCACGCGCGGGACGGGCAACGGCGGATTGTTTGCGCGATCACCGGGTGCCGGGACCGGATTCGGCAAACCCGGCACCGGCGCCTGTCATAAAAAATCACATCCATAGTTATTTTTATTGACTAATCATGCCACGATCACTAACGTCCGCATCGTTCTTATTATGTTCTCGTCCGCGGAGGATGCCATGCCCAAAAAGCTCGATTGGACCGAAGCTCAGGACGCCACGATCAAACGCCTTCGCGCCGAAGGCGCGACCTGGGACAGCATCGCCGCTGTGCTCCAATTCACCCGCTGGACGGTCATCGAGCGCGGGCGGCGTATCGGCGCGCGCCCCCCGCCGCCCGGTTTCACGCAGCCGCCAGACGATCCCAATCGTGACCCGCTTCCCGCCGGCCATGCCCGCAGCTGGGACGCGCTGGTCCGGGGCACCAGCCTCGAAGGCGCACCCTACGACCAGCCCAACCTTCGTGGTCACGCCTAGAGCGTGCCTGATCGCGGGATTCAGACCTCCGGTGAGTCCACCTCCGGTCATCCCGCTCTTGTCTGATCGCGGGATTCAGACCTCCGGTGAGTCCACCTCCGGTCATCCCGCTCTTATAGGAACCCGCATGACCGTCACCGAACACAGCATCGATGCCGACTTCGTCGTCTATCGATTGGAGGAAGCCGGCATGACATTGCTGGCATTGCCCGGGACCGGCTGGACCACGCGGCTGCGCAGTTCATCGTTGGAGATCGTCCGAACCGCGGTGGAAGCCTATGGCTGGACGGAGGGCCGGATCCGTCCGCCAGCGCCATCATCGGCCAAAATCACGCGGATGGATGAAGCGATGGGCTTGATCCCGTTGATACCGCTGGATCGCTATGTGCTCCGCCGGGTTGTCGGCGCGCGCAGCCTGGTTCACCCCATCACCGACCGCCATTTATTCCCATGGCGTCGGCTGGGGGCCGCACTGGGCGCGGATCACAAAGCCGTCCAACGCTGGCACGCCCAGGGGATCGCCCTGATCGTTCAGGCGTTAGAGCGTGATAACAAGATGGCGCCCCACATATCGGCGTGACACACGCGATCAAGCCTGAGAGCGGGAGTCAGACCTCGGGTGAGTCCACCGACGGTCATCCCGCTCTACGGATGCTTGTGGATCGGGTCGACCCAGAAGACGGTCTCCGGCTTCTCGACCGGCTCGATCTCCAGATTAACCACCACGGCCTCATTGTCGGACCGCACGAGCACGCATTCCAGCGTCTCGTCCTCACTGGCATTGATCTCCTGATGCGGCACATAGGGCGGCACGAAAATGAAATCGCCGGCTTCCGCCTCCGCCACATATTCCAGCTTCTCACCCCACCGCATGCGGGCCTTGCCGCGCACGATGTAGATCACGCTTTCCAGCGCGCCATGGTGGTGCGCACCAGTTTTGGCATTCGCATGGATGTTCACCGTGCCGGCCCAGATCTTCTGCGCCCCGACACGGGCCAGGTTGATCGCCGCGGCGCGATTCATCCCCGGGGTCTGGGCCGTGTTGGTATCAAGCTGATCCGCCTTGATCACCCGCACACCGCTCAGCCGCCAATCGATCGGCGCCGGGGTCTCATCGTGATGGTGATCGTGTCCATGCGAATGGTCATGGGGGTGCCCATGAGAATGATCATGCGAGTGACTCACCGCTTTGCTCCGCCATCAGGTTTACAGCACCGTTGTCGCGCAAAGGGACGATTTCGGGAAGCCCCATCGGGCGGGTTCCAGTCAGCCAACCCGCGAATGCCCCGTTCGGCTGGGCCTGCTGACTTAGGGTCCCTCACCGCCAACCGGCCCGTAAAAGATCACCCAGGTGGCGAAATCAGGGGTAAAATCCTCAAACCGATGGACATCATGGGCCGCGACGAACAGCGCATCCCCTGGCCCAAAGGCGACCCGCTCCGCCCCGCGCACGAACCAGCCTGTCCCTGACACCACGATATAGACCTCATCACGGTCATGCGGCGTTTGCGGATCATGCCCGTCCGGCGCGTACCAGCGCAGTTCCATGGAGCCATGCGACAACGCCAGCGCCGACAATCGGCCGGGGGGAAGCGGGGCCTGGGCGGCGGCGGCGCGGGTGATCAGAGTGGGGGTGCGGTCTGTCATGCGGTTCATCCTCCTGCGGGCGGGCAGCATGCACCAATCACGCGGGGATCGTTGGTCCAACCGCGCGGCATGGGATCAGTCCGGGCTGCCATGGGGCAGCTTGCTGATTTCCACTTCGCGCCACCGGAGCACATTTTTCTCATGCGCCTCGCGCGTCGCGGCGAAAACGTGCCCACCGGTGCCATCCGCGACAAAATACAAATCATCACTGACGGCGGGATGCATCACCGCCTTCAGACTGGCGAGGCCGGGCATGCAGATCGGCGCCGGGGGCAGACCGGTGTTGCGATAGGTGTTGAAGGGATCGTCGCGGTCCAACTCGGCCCGGGTCAACTTGTGGCCCAGCACGCCCGTGCCGCCGCTGGCACCGAAAACCACGGTTGGGTCTGCCTGCAGCTTCATGCCGCGGCGCAGCCGGTTCAGATAGACACTGGCCACATGCGGCCGCTCCTCCGGCTTGGAGGTTTCGCGTTCGACGATGCTGGCAAGGATCAGCGCATCCCGCGGACTGCTCAGGGGCAATCCCTGGGCCCGGCTGCCCCAGTTTGCGTCCAGCTCCCGCGCCATGGCGGCCTTTGCGCGGGCCACCAGGGCGGCCCGGGTGGTGCCGTATTCATAGGCATAGGTTTCTGGAAGCAGGCTGCCTTCTTCCAGCATTTGCACCGATCCGCTGGTGGCATCCAGATGATTCAGGAGGGGGACGATCTGGTGCGCCGTCAGCCCTTCGGGGATGGTCGCATGGTGCATCACCGGCTTGGCGGTGCGCAGGATGGTCATCGCCTGGGCCATGGATGAATGGGCGGGGAAATTGAATTCCGCCGCACGCAGCGGCCCGTCAGCCTTGCTCAGCCAGACCGCGATGCGGAATACCAGCCTGTCATCAATGACCCCGGCATCAGCAAGCTGCATGGTGACCTGATCGAGCCCGCCATGGGGCACGACCACGTCGCGCGCGGCCGCCAACGGCCCGGGCTGATCGCGCAGATGGGCCAGGCGCAGCCAGGCGCCACCCACGGCGCCCAACAACAGAACCAGCACCAGCCCAGCGCCGAGACCGACCTTCAGCAGGCCGATCCGGCGTGGCGGCTGGACGTCCGGTTCAGTCGACGGCGCGGAAGATGACGGAAGCGTTTGTGCCCCCAAAGCCGAAGCTGTTCGAAAGGGCGACTTTGATTTTCCGCTGTTGCGCGACCTTGGCAACACGGTCGATCACACTCACGCGGCTCGGCTCATCGAGATTGAGCGTCGGCGGCGCCACACCGTCCCGAATGGCGAGGATCGAGAAGATGGCCTCGATCGCGCCCGCCGCACCGAGCAGATGGCCGGTCGCTGACTTGGTCGAGGACATCGCGATATGTTTGGCGTGATCGCCGAACAGACGCTCAACCGCTTCCAGTTCCAGATCGTCACCCAGCGGCGTCGAGGTGCCGTGCGCATTGACATACTGGATATCAGCCGGGGTAAGACCCCCGTTGCGCATCGCCGCTTTCATCGAGCGGTAGGCGCCGTCATGGCCCTCCGCCGGGGCCGTGATGTGATAGGCGTCACCGGACATGCCGTAGCCCGCCACTTCGGCGTAGATTTTCGCGCCCCGCTTCCTGGCGTGCTCGTATTCTTCCAGCACCAGCACACCAGCGCCTTCGCCCATGACGAAGCCATCGCGATCCTTGTCCCAGGGACGGGAGCCAGCGGTGGGATTGTCATTGAACCCGGTGGACAATGCGCGGGAAGCGCAGAAGCCGGCGATGCCGATTTCGCAGACCGTCGCCTCGGTTCCGCCTGCCACCATCACATCGGCGTCGCCCCACATAATGAGACGGGCCGCATCACCGATGGCATGCACCCCGGTCGCGCAGGCCGTGACCACCGCATGGTTCGGGCCCTTGAGGCCGTACTTGATCGACAGATGGCCGGACGCGAGATTGACCAGCGCGGAGGGGATGAAGAACGGCGACAGGCGCCGGGTCTTGCCCTGGTGCACCAGCAGCGCGGCTTCGAAGATCGTCTCCAGCCCGCCGATGCCGGAGCCGATCATGACGCCGGTAGCGCAACGATCGTCCTCGGTTTGCGGGAGCCAGCCCGAATCTTCAACAGCCATCGATCCCGCGGCCATCGCAAGATGGATAAAACGATCCATCTTTTTCTGGTCTTTGATCGGGACCCAGTCGGCCATGTCGAGCTTACCTTCGCTCAGACTGCCGACAGGCACCTGACCCGCGATCTTGCAGGCGACATCCTTGGTATCGAAGGAGTCGATGACGCTAATTCCGGATTCGGAATTGAGCAGACGCCGCCATACATGCTCGACCCCGAGCCCGAGCGGGCTGGCGATGCCCATGCCCGTCACAACAACGCGCCGCATGTGCCGCGATCCTCCCGCCGTTACCGGATCAGGCTTTTTGCTTTTCGATGTAGTCGATCGCATCCACGACGGTGGCGATCTTCTCGGCCGCGTCTTCGGGGATTTCGACACCGAATTCTTCTTCGAACGCCATCACGAGTTCGACCGTATCCAGGCTGTCAGCGCCCAGATCGTCGATGAACGAGGCGGTCGAGGTCACCTTGTCTTCGTCGACACCCAGATGCTCAACAACGATCTTCTTGATCTTATCAGCGATCTCGCTCATTGGCTCCGCAACTCCTACGCTATGGTCCCGCGTCGTCATGGCGGGGGGACCTGTGATGAACGGGGTATCCCGCCCGTGATATCGAATAACCTGCCCGAAGGCGAACCGGCACTGGTTTCCCGAGCGGGTTCAAGTCGTGGGCGCGGCGCTTAGCATGCTCTGGTTAGCCTGGAAAGCACGACGGCGAAAGTCTCACACCATCGCCATCCCGCCGTTGACGTGCAAAGTCGCCCCAGTCACCCAACCCGCCTCGTCAGAAGCAAGATAAACCACCGATGCGGCGATATCCGCCGGCTGACCAAGTCGCCCGAGCGGGATCGATTCGGCAAGCTTGGTCTTCTGCGTATCCGACAGCGCATCCGTCATCGGCGTGACCACGAAGCCGGGCGCCACGACATTGACGGTGATGCCGCGGGACGCCACCTCCTGCGCCAGAGCCTTGCTCATGCCCACCAGGCCGGCCTTGGCCGCGGCGTAATTGGCCTGACCCGGATTGCCGGTCGCACCAACGATGCTGGAAATATTGATGATTCGCCCGGCCCGGCGGCGCAGCATGCCCCGCAAAGCCGCCCGGCTCAGGCGGAACGGCGCCGCCAGATCGACATCCAGCACCGCGTTCCAGTCGGAGTCGCGCATGCGGATCGCCAGACCATCGCGGGTCAGGCCGGCATTGTTGACCAGGATGTTCAGCGGGCCCGCGGCTTTTTCCGCCGCCTCGATCAGCGCATCCGCCGCCGCCGCGTCGCTCAGATCTGCCGCGCAGACATGCACCCGTTCGGCCAGTTCAGCCGCCAGCGCGTTCAGCGGGTCGAGCCGGGTGCCTGACAGCACCACGATCGCGCCCTGCGCATGCAATCCCCGGGCAATCGCGGCGCCAATGCCACCCGAGGCTCCGGTGACCAGAGCCACCTTGCCGTCCAAACGGAACATCACGGTTTCCTTCAGAGCGTCTTGAGCAGCGCTTCGATCTCCGCCGGAGTCGAGGCGGAGACACCGGTCGCATCCGGTGCGATACGCTTGATCAGGCCGGACAAAACCTTGCCGGCGCCGAGTTCGACAAAACTATCCACGCCCAAACCGACCATGGTCTGGACGCATTCCTGCCAGCGCACCGTCGCCGTCACCTGCTTGACCAGCAGGTCGCTGATGCGCGTGGGATCGGTCTCCTTGGCGGCGGACACATTGGCCACCAGCGGCACCAGCGGCGCGAGCGGCGGATTCGCTTCGAGCGCCTCCGCCATCGCGTCGGCGGCCGGGCTCATGAGCGCGCAATGGAACGGCGCGGAGACCGGCAGCAACATCGCGCGGCGCACACCCTTGCCCTTGGCGATCTCGATCGCGCGTTCAATCGCGGCGCGATGGCCCGAAATCACAACCTGACCGCCGCCATTGTCGTTCGCCGGTTCCACCACCTGGCGTTCATTGGTCGGGCTGTCCGGCACCGGGGCCGCTTCGGCACAGATCGCGATCGCCTGCGCCATATCGGCACCGAGCAGCGCCGCCATCGCGCCTTGCCCGGGCGGCACCGCCTTCTGCATGGCCTGGCCGCGCAGCTTCAGCAGCCGCGCCGCCGTCGCGATCGAAAACGAACCGGCCGCGGCGAGCGCGCTGTATTCGCCCAATGAATGCCCCGCGACCACGATGGCTTTCTGCTTGAGGGTGACCCCACCCTCCGACTCCAACACCCGCAGCACCGCGAGGGAATGCGCCATCAGCGCCGGCTGCGTGTTCTCCGTCAGAGTGAGTTCTTCACCCGGCCCTTCGAACATCAGCTTGGAGAGCTTCTGCTTCAGGATATCGTCGACTTCCTGGAACACTTCGCGCGCCGCGGCGAAGGCGGCCGCGAGATCGCGGCCCATGCCTACGGACTGGCTGCCCTGGCCTGGGAAGATGAAGGCATGAACCGGCATGTATGGGGCTCCCGACGGTCGTCGGCAAAATTCTGGGATGACGCGGCGGGGTAGCTTGGGGTTACAGGACTGTCAAGGAAGGGAAAGGCGCAGGACAGGTTCGGCCATCGGGTCCGCCAACCGCGCCGCGCCGTCACCAGCACCATACAGGAATGCCGCACGCGCTTTCGACAACCCGTTCAGGCCCGAAAAATACAGCCCCCGCTTGGTTATAGAGGTGTTTCGACGCGCTCCATCAGATCCCGACCTGGCCCGAACGCCGGCGCGCCACCAGCAGGCGGTTCGACTCGAAGAAGCGGTCGACGGCCTCGGTATGCGCGGCCCGGGCAGCGGCGTCATAATCGCCCACCGGGCGGGGCTCGGGATCGAAATGGCCGAAACTGTCTTCGCCGCGAACCAGCGCCGCGGTCACGCGGACATCATTCACCAGCCGGCAACGGGTGGGGATGTAGCTGACGCCGATGCCGATACGGCGGTGGTCCGTGGTGTTGGGGTCGGAGCGGTGGACGAGATGCGTGTGGTGCAGCGATATCTGGCCCGCCCGCAGCGGCATCATCACATAATTCTCATAATTCAGCTTGCGGTCGATGGTCTGGCCGCGCGACAGCAGGTTGTTGGGGGACACGACGTCCTGATGCGGCTGCTGGCCGATAACGTGACTGCCGGGTAGCAGCTTGATGCACCCCATCTCGGGCGTGGAGTCGGTCAGCGCGATCCAGGCGGTCACCTGCTCCGCCGGATCCAGTCCGAAATAGGTGCCGTCCTGATGCCAGGACACCATCGTGCCATCATGCGGCTCTTTCAGCCACGACGTCAGATGGTAGATCAGGATATTGGGTCCGATCAGGCTTTCAACCGCGTCGAGCACCCTGGGATGGCGAACGAGGGAGTCCATCCAGGTAAAGAGCAGATGCGATTTGGATCGCACGAGACCCGGCAGACGGCCGAACGTATCGCCCTGCGCGTGCTCGAAGGCTTCCAGGGCGCCGCGATAATGGCTTACCTCGGCCTCACTCAGGCAATCGACCGGAAACAGGTAGCCGTCGCGGTGGTATTGCGCGATCGCGGCGTCTGAAAGGCTGGCTGGCATGGCTTGACCTCCTGGTTTCCGCCTATCCTAAACCCAGACGCATATCCCGAGGGAGAACCCCGTGACCGCTATCACCGACCTGACCCAGGCCAGCGCCACCGAGCTTCTGGCGCTCTATCGATCCGGCCAGGCCTCCCCCACCGAGGCCGCGAACGCCATCCTCGACCGGATCCAGCGGCTGAACCCGGTTCTGAACGCCTTCTGCCATCTGGCGCCGGAGGACACCCTCGCCGCCGCCGCCGCCAGCACCAGCCGCTGGCAGCGCGGCACGCCATGCGGCCCCCTGGACGGCGTGCCCGCCGCGGTGAAGGACCTGATCCTGACCAAGGGCTGGCCGACATTGCGCGGCAGCCGGACGGTCGATCCCAATCAGGCCTGGGACATCGACGCCCCCGCCACCGCCCGGCTGCGGGAGGCCGGGGCGGTGCTGCTGGGCAAGACCACCACGCCGGAATTCGGCTGCAAGGGGGAGACCAACTCCCCGCTCACGGGCATCACGCGCAATCCGTGGAACACCGGCAAAACGCCCGGCGGCAGTTCCGGCGGCACGGCCGCGGCGGTGGCGGCGGGGTTGGGCCCCATCGCCATCGGCACCGACGGCGCCGGCAGCGTGCGCATCCCCGCCGCTTTCTGCGGCAATTTCGGCCTCAAACCGAGCTTCGGCCGGGTGCCCGCCTACCCGCTGTCGCCCTTCGGCACCGTCGCCCATCTGGGCCCGCACAGCATGAGCGTGACCGACGCCGCGCTGATGATGAACGTGATGAAACAGCCCGATGCCCGCGACTGGACCGCCCTGCCGCCGGACGCCACCGATTACACCATCGGCCTGAATGACGGCATACGCGGCCTGCGCGTGGCCTGGTCGCCAACCCTGGGCTATGCGACCAATGTCCACCCCGAAATCGCCGCCGCCTGTGAGAAAGCCGTGCGCACCCTGGAAGCTCTCGGCGCGCGGGTCGAAGCCGTCGATCCCGGCTTCGCGGATCCGTTGGACATCACCACCGGCCTCTGGTTCACGGCCGCCACCGTGGTCTGGGACACGCTGACCCCCGCGCAACAGGCCGTCGCGGATCCGGATTTCGTGGCCGAGGTCGAACGCGGCCGGGCCTATTCGGCGCTTGATCTGCAGAAACTGAGCCTGCGGCGCGGCGCACTGGGCAGCCACATGCGCCAGTTCATGCAACGGTATGACCTGCTGATCACCCCCAGCGTCGCCGTGCCCGCCTTCGATGCGAAACCCGCCGGGCATCAGACCCTGACGCCGGAGGCGATGCTCGGCTGGACGCCCTTCTCCTATCCGTTCAACCTCACGCAGCAGCCCGCCGCCACCATCCCCTGCGGCCTGACCAGCGACGGTCTGCCAATGGGCCTGCAGATCGTCGGGCCAATGTTCGGCGATGCGCTGGTCCTGCGCGCCGCCCGCGCCTTCGAGTCCGCCTGCCCGATCCCGCGGCCCACCATGGTGTGACGGCCAAAGGGATTTGCCTCCTGGATTTGACTCCGGTCCTCCATCGGCCAAGGCTGCTCCAAAAGGGGAGAAATCATGAGCAGCCTCAGCCTCGAAGGTGTTCGCGTCCTCGAACTGGCCCGCTACCAGGCGGGGCCGCGCGGCGGCATGATCCTGTCCGACCTCGGCGCCGAGGTCATCAAGATCGAACGCCTCGGCGGTGAGGAAACCCGCGGCAACGCGCCCATCGTGCGGGGCCAGAGCCTCTATTTCACCGTCTATAATCGCGGCAAGAAAAGCCTGTGCCTTGATATGCGCAGCGCTGCCGGCAAGGCGATCTTCACCGACCTGGTGAAAACCGCCGACATCGTGCTGGAGAATTTTCGACCTGGCACCATGGAGGCGATGGGCTTCGCCTACGCGCAGCTCAAAGCCATCAATCCGCGCATCATCCTCGTCTCGGTCTCCGGCTTCGGTCAGGACGGCCCCTATCGTGATCGGCCGGCCTTCGACCCGCTCGGTCAGGCGATGTCCGGCCTCATGTCGCTCACCGGTCAACCCGTCGGCCAACCCATTGGCACCGCGTCGTCGATCATCGACCGCACCACCGCGCTGCACGCAACCATCGGCGCGCTTG
This sequence comes from uncultured Acetobacteraceae bacterium, assembly GCA_903918315.1. Taxonomy (GTDB): domain Bacteria; phylum Pseudomonadota; class Alphaproteobacteria; order Acetobacterales; family Acetobacteraceae; genus Rhodopila. The sequence goes on from CAIXEA010000128.1 coordinate 30,523, forward strand.
CCGCGCTACGCCACCGCGATCGCACCGGCGAAGGCCAGGTGGTCGATTGCTGCCTGCTCGATTCAGCGCTGACGCTGGTCGAAATCCCCACCAGCTATTACCTCGCGACCGGGGAGGAAGGCGGCGAGGCCGGCCGCCTGCCCTACAAAGCCGCCGACGGCCATGTGGTCATTTCCGCCATCGGGCGGGAGATGGCGGCACGGCTGTTCAAACTCGTTTCCGGCGGCGCCGACGCCAGCGGCGGGCCGGTCAATTCAAGCACCGGCGGTGACCGCCGCAAAATGCTCGACGACTGGTGCGCGCGCCATACGGTCAACGCGATCTGCACCGCGCTGATGGACCTCGGCATCCCCGTGGCACCGGTCAAAACCATTCCCCAGGTGGCCGAAGACCCGCATCTCTGGGCGCGCGAGATGCTGGTCAAAGTCGACGACGCGGTCGCCGGGGACATATATGTGCCGGGCGTGGCGATGAAGCTGTCCGCGACACCCGGTCATGTCGGAACGGTGCCAACACCCGGACAGCACACCGACGAAATCCTGTCGCGGCTGCTCGGCTATGACGCCGAGCGCCTGGCATCGCTGCGGGCGGAGAAGGTCATCGGATAGCTCGGCCAGACCATCGCGCAGTTCATCCTATATGTGGAATGTCCGCCGCGCCTGATCCCGCGCCTGACCTTGGGCCATCCCCTCAAGGGCAGGTGATATCACGGCTTTGCCGCGCCCTTAAGGGACGGCACACAGACCATCGAAGGCGCGGCAACTTTCACGGTCTCGGTGCCGAATTGATTTGTTATCGTCACGGTCTTGTCAGCGCTCTTACCGCCATCTGCCTGATAGCAGACCAAATGCGTCTTCGAATCCTTCGCCGCCGCCCCATTCTTCGCCGTCGGAGCACATAAAAGGATCGGCTTCAGCAACTTCACATCCGCCGTTCCGAACGGATCTTTCACTGTCATACCGACATGTCTGAATGGCGTCTGTTCCGTGATCCGATAGCACTGATATTGGGCCAGGTTCACCCCGGGCGGATCCTTACCCTGCGCCGCCGCCGGCGACAGCGCCGAAAGGCCGCCCACCACCAGCCCGAACGAACCGGCAACCAACATCATATTCATCCGTTTTCCCCTCGGCGCCGAAGCGCCAACGATCTTACCCGATTTTTATCAGTTTTTGCAGGCACCGTACCGCCTGATCGTCCGGGACGGGCGTCCCTTTGTTGCGCATGGCCGTACGCGCGACCTCACCCACATAGATATCACCGCGCGAGTCCACCGCCACCCCGTGTGGGGCGATAAACTGGCTGGGACGATCCAGCGTCGCATCGCCCAGCCGCGCGATCGGCTTGCCGTCATGGGTCCAGAGGCTCACGCGCGGGCCAATGCCAGGGGACCGCGCGTTGATCGCCAGTCCGGGTCCGCTTTCCCCGATGATCGCGATCGGGTTGCGCCCTTTGGTCATGCACAACCCGCATGGACGGTGCATGTTGTTCCATTGCGTCTCGAACCGGCCTTTGCCGTCGAACACCTGAATGCGATGGTTTTCCCGATCCGCGACGTAAACCCAACCATCCTCATCGCAACAAATATTATGCACGATGTTGAACGCGCCGGGCTCAGTGCCAGGTTTGCCCCAGGAATAGAGCAGCCGACCGGCGGGATCGTAACGATGCACGCGTGCGTTGCCGTATCCATCGGCGACGTAGATATCGCCGCCAGGCGCGAGCGCGGTGTGCGTGCAACGGTTCATCGGACTGCCGCTCATATAGGGGGCGGGATCACCGGGAACCCCGATTTCCAGCAACAGTCTGCCGTCGGTGGTCATCTGCCGGACGGTATGGTCCCCGTCATCGGTGCAGTAGATGGTATCGTCCGGACCAAAATGAACCCCATGCGGACGGACGAACACGCCCTCCCCCCAGGATCGCAGAAAATTTCCGTCACGATCGAACACCATCATCGGGTGTTCCGATCGACTGAAGACGTAAACTTGATCTTTGCTATCGACCCCGACAGCGGCGACTTCGCCAAAACGCCAGCCGTCAGGCAGCTTGCCCCAGTTCTCGGTCACCGCGTACCGATGCGCCCCGTCACCGATAACAATGCCCATTGTCCGATTCCCCCAACAAACCGGGGAATGCTAGCCCATCTTATTCATCGCATGGCAGGGATTCGCGAACGGACATGGCGCAAACATATGGAATCGTTCAGTGATTGGTTGCTTACACCCACACCGAACGCCGGACATAATCCGCCATGCCCGCCACCGATGAGGATAC
>CAIXEA010000129.1 GCA_903918315.1 uncultured Acetobacteraceae bacterium
GAAGCTCCCAAGGCTGCCAATCGTGTTGCTCCCCGTCAGCGCGGCAGCACCCACGACACTACCCGTCAGCGTTCCCGTGATGAACGAGCCGCTCTCCGTCACATCGCCCGCGGTCGTGAACAGAGACACCGTTCCCGACGCGCCATTCCCGCTCGACACGACCCCCGACACGGCCAGAGCCGAACCCGTCAGGCTGATCGAGCCGCCCGACACAACGCCAGCACCGCCCACCGTCAGAAGGCCCGTGTCCGTCAGCGAGACCGAATTTGAGGCCGCCAACGTTCTCATGACCGTCAAAGGTAGGCTGTCACGCAGCGAAAAATCCGTCGCTATAATCGATCCAGTCGCATCAATTTTATTCTTATTATCATCTAATACGAATGATTTAGCACTACCCGCCAGTGTTCCCACCGACAAAACGCCGGTTGGTTCGCTAATCGTGCCACCGGGTGCAATCAGCGCGAGCACCGATGGGTTGAAACCCGCACTACGTAAGTCAACTATACCGTCAGCGGAAATCCCTGTTGCTGTGCTAACAATCAAGCCGCCATTAACCGCGTCGGTATATCGGCCGACCACTAAAGTACCGCCAGCGCCATGAATTTCCGACAGTAATAACGAATCGACCAGAAATGTGCCAGTTCCGGCCGGCGCTACACCGGCCAAACTGACCGCCAGACTGCTGAATGGTGCCAGCTCGATGGTAGAACCAGATGGAACCGAAAAACCACTTCCCGCGACTTCCGACAGAGCGTCTGATACCATGCTGATCGGCGCCACGGTCCCACTCACTGATGCAGCGGATATCATGGCACTTCCGCCGACCGTACCGATTGCAATGCCGCCACCTGAGCGACGGTTTTCAAAAAACAGATGATTAGCCGAAAAAATACCGACCAAATTCAGAGTCGTATAGTCAGTAAGGTAGGCAGCCGCCCCACCTGGGATATTTGTTGTATTATCAAGTAATACGAGATCACCATTACTGACCGAAATGCCACCACTGCTTCCGATCACATTCGAGGTACTGTTGAGCATAACGCTCCCGGCACTTGTTGTCGTGATCGTGACCGTACCCGCATTGATCATCGCGCCGGACGACGCCTGAACTACACTACCAGCAACCGTGAGGGCGATCTTATTTCCCAGGGTCGTCGAGTTTCCTAAAGGCACCGACAATGTACCATTGAGAGCCAAGTCGCGATTATCACTGAAGATAAAATCACCAGTTTTCCCGAGAACATTACTCAATGATGCAATCGTATTGCTACCAGTCAGCGTGGCACCTGACGCCAGGCCCGAGCTACTCAAAGTTCCAGCAACCAACGTCCCAAACGTGCCGCCGCTATTTTCTGTCAAAGCGCCAAGGTTCGTAGCCAACGAAACGGCACCGTTGGTGCCAGCGGTCATGAGGCCTGACACAATGAGGGAATCCGTGGACAGGCTTATAGTGGGCGAGTTAATCGTGCCATTAACTGCTATGCCACCAGTTCCCAACGACGTTGAAATTGTAGCACTATGAGACGCGCTCAGGTTACCTTGCACGGTCAGTGATGTGCCATTGGCCAAGGTAAAATCGGTCGCCTGAATGTTAGAAATAGTTTGAACGGTATTAGATAAAGCTCCTTTATTCAGTGACCAAGCCCCGCCATGGCCGGCTAAGACCTGCACGTTCTGCAATGCGCCACCGGCTCCGACGAAAATGGCGGCGTTACCTGAACCAACGCTGGCAGCATCGAGTTCAAGTACTGAGCTCTTACCGCTTCCAGTACTCAGATCGAACAGACCATTGATCCCAATCTGACCGGCGGTGGTTGTCACGGTGCCAGTTGGAAGCGTTATCGCACCGATTTCGATGGTTCCAGCCGTTATGCCCGCGCTACCTGTACCACCGAGGCTAACCAACGAGAGGCCCGATGCAGAGCTACCCAACGAAACAACATTGCCTGGCGTAAAAGGAGCCAACTCGAACGTGCCCACTGTACCGGCATTTACGACCCCAATAAAGGAACCATTACCGCCAATAAACTGCACCGCATCCGCTTGGATTCCGACAATCCCACCTGCGGCGGATTGCAGTGTCCCACCTGCCGAAAACCCGACACCACCTTTATCGGCCGAAGCGATGTAGATATTTCCACCAACAGCCCTCGCATTGCCGATAATCGTGAGCGCCGACAGATCGACAATATTCAGATTGTTACCGCTACCGGTGACCTTAAAAGTCCCAAGATTTGCAATGCTATTAGACGTTCCTAACAGAGCGACATTGCCAACAACATCACCACTACTCTGAAGAGTCTGAGAACTTACGATAGCAGCGCCATCTTCCTGGATTCCACCCACCGAAGTTGTGATGTCCAACACGCCCGCAGCCTGCAGCACTGCTCCGGCAGTAAGGCTTACCGAAGGGGCTGATATCGTGACACCGAAAGCGTTTACATGCCCGTTGATCGAGAGTGGACTGGTATCCTGCAACACAAGATTGCCGGAACCCGTTATACTAATCGATCCGAGGCCGGCAATCGTATTGCCACTCTGATTAAGGAGCATCGAGCCGGTGGACCCCAATGCGCTCTGCAGCCTGGCGGCAGAGATGACGGCGCCCGACGCTTCGCTGACGCCCCCACCGCCCGCGGACAGGTCAAGAGCCGATGCAGCAGTGACACGTGCACCGACATCGAACGATATCGTGCCGGCATTGAGGATAACATTACTCGCGCTCAGCACATCGCGAACAATCAGCGATCCGTTATCGGAGATGGATACATCGCCTGACGTTGCGGAAAGAGAATTTAAGGCCAGGATGGTGTTCGCATTACCCAGTGACCAACTGGCGGCCCGGCCGGTCAACGTGGCGTCGTTAGCGACGCCTGCCAGATAGCCGCCATTGGTTTCAGTCACGCCTCCCGTCGCGTAGAGGGCGAGAACCTGCCCGGCGTTGAGTGTGAACCCTCCTGCGATCGCGATCGATCCGGCAGTGACTGTTGGTGATCCCGCCCCAGGCAACGTAACGGCGCCGATCGCTATGGTTCCGGCACTGATGCCAACCAGATTCGTAAGAGAGAGGGGGGCGCTGGTCCCCAGTGTGACGGCAACGTTGGAGGGATTGGGAGCCAGCTCAAATCGACCACTGCTCACACTACCGGGCGCGCCGGTTGTGCCAAGTCCGGACAGGCTATTGGTTTCGATCCCAACCGTTCCGGATACTCCCGAGGTCAGAGCCCCATTTTTTAGGAAAGTTACCCCGCCTGTATTGGTATTCTGGATGTAAATATTTCCAAGCGTGGCACTGACAGGACTGGCAATCGTCAACGCCGCTCCGTCCACGAGTGCAAAGCCGTTGCCCGCTCCGGATACCTTGATCGTACCGAGATTCAGAACCGCATTCGCGGTTCCCACCAAATTAACATCGCCGACAAGCCCACCGGAACTTTGTAACGTGCCGGCCTTGAGCGAACCACCACTGAGCTGGGCGACGCTGCCGGAGGTGACATTCGTTATATCGAGCGTCGCTGTCGCGACCGACGCACCACCAAAATTAATACCGCCATCGGCTTGCAAAATGACCGACCCATTGGCCGTATCGGTCGCCAGTCCCCCATTCAGAACAATCTTGCCACCCGATCCCGCGACCGTTCCAGAATGAATGGTGATCGCACTTTTACCGCTGGTCGCAATTGAAGCGCCGAGTTGGACCGTGATATCGCCGGTATCGGTCTGAAGGAACAGGCTTTTACCAGAATTCAGATTAACCGCAGCCCCGGCAGCGACGGTAATTGTCTGAACCGCTGCAAGCGTGACATTGGCATTCAGAGAATTTATTTCGCTATCAGTAACCGTATCAGTACCGCCCGGGTTGACGGTCGAAGCAATGCTACCCTTGGCCGCTAAAGTGCCATCGAGGCTACCTGCTGAAATCGTACCGGATATGATCGAAAGGTTATCGGGATCCAGGAGCAGTGAACCGAGTATGCCTCGCGGTGCCGACACATCGACCGCTCCCGTCAGGGTCAGGTGGCCACCGGAAATTTCAACGATGCCACCATCGCCATTCATGGCGCCGCCTTTGGCGGAAATCGTGCCAGCCATGGTCGTATGGCGACCAGACAATACCGTGATCCGCCCTCCCTGCCCGGACGTGATCGCGTTGGCGGAGATTTTGGCGCCGCTTTGCACGACGACGGTTCCAGACGTTCTCTGTCCAACCACCGACGGGCCGCCCGCTGCGCGGGCCAAGGAAGTCCCGACGGCGACAGTTCCACCCCCTGCCCGGCCGGACGCATCCAGAACCGCCGTGGATTTCAGGGTGACGGCGTCGGTCGCCAGCACCTCCACCGCCCCGCCTTTGCTGCCCGGTGTGGTCCCGGCAGCGGACACCTGCCCCTCTATTTCGATCGAGCCACCAATGGCATCGATCGAGACTGAACCCGTCTTACCGGCGCTTGTGCGAGCGCTAATCTTCCCCCCAACCGAGACAAGGTCTTTCACGATACCGTCAGCGGCACGTGCGGTCAGCTGAACCGTTCCGCCTTCAGCCCGAATAACACCGGTGTTGGTAACCAGTGCTGTCGCACCATCCGGCGTTTGGGTCACCTGCCCCGTGACATTCACGGACAGCAAACCATCGCCGTACATATCCAGCGTTGCGGCTTGCGCGCCCGCCAGAACCACGTGGCCCAATTTCGCGGAGATCGTTCCGGAATTCGCAACGCGAGGCGCTACCAACGCAGCGAGTCCCGCGTCACGCACGGTAATCGTGCCTTTATTCACAACCGCCGCATTGGGATTCGCGGCCTGATCAAAATTCATGGTGCCATTCATGAAATTTTGATTGGTGATACCAACCGCGGTCACCATCAGCCCGTTGGTATTGACCTGCGCGCCTTCGTAGAACGTCACACCAGACTGGTTCTCAATAATGATCTGGCCGTTGGCGGATATCTTCCCCGCGATTTGGGAAGGGTTCGGCCCAACCACCCGGTTTAAGGTCCAGGAACTGGCACTCGGCTGATTGAACTGAACGCTCTGCTGGCTGCCTATGTCGAATCCCTGCCAATTAATCGCCGCGCGCTGCGTCGATTGATTGATCGTGGTCGTGCTGGCACCGTTGGCTATGATTGCGTTACCGGAAACCACCGTTCCGCCGGATGGACGGGCGTTTGGGGCCGGTTGTGCAAAGCCCGGCACCGACAAGACCATCACCACAGTTGCTTGCAACGCGGTGGTCAGCATCAGCACACGCCGCTTGCGACGCGTAAGCCCCAGCAACGTCACCCGGCTTTGCAGATTGCTCTGATCCATTTAGCGGATCCTCCAGGTCGCAAGCACGCGATTAGGCATGAGGTGCACCGCGGCATGGAATGTCATGTGATAGGACCGCATGTCAGAATCGCCCGACCAAACGCCAGTATAAGCCAACATCTTTAAGTCCACTGACACCGGTGGAGGCCCCCCCTGTGGGAAACCGGTTAAACCGTTCCAAAGCCTCCAAATCGAGCTCCGCGTGGCGGGTGATTTGGAGCCGCGTCCCGCCGCCGGCAGAGGCTACCTTGGTCTTGGAATCGGATCCCTGATTCTGCCAGGTTTCACCCCAGTCGTAGAAAATATAGAATTGCGTCGCGATCGCGTCGTCCGTCCTGATCAATGGTAGATCAAACGAAGTATTCAACTGGAGCTCCACCGTCGCTGCCAACGCTTTATCACCTGGCACCTGGCCAGAGTAATAACCACGAGTAAAGCGCAGCCCGCCCAGATAGAACTGCTCCGCCGGCGGCAAGATATCATCCGTCCACTGCCCGGTGATCAGCCCCATGAGCGCGACACTTGCGCCGTCCCAAGGGGTGAACAGCGACTGCGTGCGGGATGCCTCAAAGGTGAATTTCGTGAAATCCGATCGCTCATGCTGGCGGGGAGACCCTGGAGCCGTGCCCGTGGTACCCGCACCAAGCAGTCGTAACCCCTCGGATACTTTAAACGATAATGTATTGTAACCGGACAGTTCCGTGCCAAGCCAGGTATCAGACAGCGCGTAATCTTCCCCCAGTCGGACAACCCGCAGGGAATCGAAGCTGCCCCGGACCAGCGTCGGTTTGCCGGTATCGATTTCGGATTCCAGCGCATCGAACGCGGCGAACACGTTCAGGGTCTGCTGGCGCGAGCGAAGCACCGGATAGGTGAATTGGGTACCAAAGATGGTCGTCGAGCCCGCATAGCCACCCGCCGCCAGCGAACCATCAGGCTGCAGCTCGCCGCGCCCAGCGTAAATCTTCATACGCAGGCCAGAGGAGCCGATAAACATCTCGGTCGAGATTTGCCCGAAATTCTGGCTGTTGGCAAAGGTATGATAAAAGGAAAATTCCGTCCGCTCACCGAATTCTGTGAAGCTGTTGAGGTTCATGGCCAGCAGACCCTGAACCGGTCCCGTCTGCTCGAAGGTTCGATTGTCAAAGGCAATCGAACCGGACACCGCCGTTCGGTTGACCTGGGCAATGAGGTTCATCGACCCGGTCTGATCACCAGACGGTTGCAACACGGCCCTGAGCGTCACGCCAGGCACATCCTGCGCCAGCAATAAATACCGCTCCAGTCGGTCCGATCGAATCGGCTGATTATCCGGATCGGTCAGGCGGTTGAGAAATCGCAGGACCTGCGTGCCCGCGGGGCCGATATCACCCTGCAGCTTGACGCTGACAATCTTCCCTTCGATCACAATCAACCGCAACGCGCCGGCGCTGTCGCGCTTGGCCGAAACGGTGGTCAATGCGTAACCCGCGGACCGGTAGTGCTGCAAAATTGCCTGACGCGCCGCATCGATTTTCGGCAATGGCACGGCGGGACCAACCAAATCGGCGCTCAACCGTTCGATCTCTGCCGCGGGGAAGGCGGTGACACCCTCTATCATCACAGAGGCAACCCATACGGGCCGGTCAGGCACTTCGCTCGACGGTGGCGGGAGTGCGACAGGCCCAGTGGCCGGGGCTGTGACCAGCGGAACCGGCGGCGTCATACGCTCCACCGGAGACCCCTGCGGCAAGATCGGCTGCGCCGCGGCCGGCACTATTATGCCAATACCCACCATAAGCACCGGCAGAACCAAACACAAGCCGGAATTGGACCGTTGGCATCGCGTGACTGCCTGATGCTGAGCGTTGGAAATCTTCGCCAAGACCACGGTCGCGCCTTATTTTCTGTGCCCCAAATGGCACAAATCTCAGCACTGTTGTAGCGAGGCGGGGGTTTCGCGGTCAATGGCGACGCTGTGGCGTTACCCCTTCACCTGGCCGCGCCTGTCAACTCATGTGGTTCGGCAACCACAAAGCCAGCTCTGGAAATATGGTCAGTAAAGCCAAAAGAATAAACATGATGATATGGAATGGGATAGTGCCCATCACCACGTCGCTCAGTTCCCCGTCCCAGATACTTTGAATGACAAACAAATTGATCCCGATTGGGGGCGATATCTGCCCCAGCTCGACGTACATCACCAGGATGACGCCGAACCATATCGGGTCGATTCCGTAATTCCCAAGCACGGGATAAAGCAGCGGCACGGTAATCACGATCATTCCAATACTTTCCACCAGGCAGCCAAGCACGGTGTAAAGCACAAAAAGCGCCGCGAAAAATTGGAAATGCGACAGATTGAGGCCCACCAGCCAGGCCGTCACGCTTTCGCCCACCCCGGCTACGCCAATGGCATAGGCGTAGATATAGGCGGCATAGATGATGAACAGCAGGTTGCCGCAAATCTGCACCGTGCGATGCATCGCATCCACGAAATGCTGCCAGGTCAGGTCGCCCCAGATCAGGCACAGGATCAGGGCGAACAGGCAGCCGCCCGACGCGGCCTCGGTCGGGGTGGCCCAGCCGGCGTAAATGCTGCCCATGATGCCCAGGATCAGCAGCCCGAACGGCAACACGTCGCCAAACGCCGCCAGCCAGCTCGGGCCACCCGATCCCGTTTCCTTCGGCACCGCGCCGCCCCAGAACGAGCGCACGGCGATATAGGCCATGAACATCAGCGTTAGCATGATGCCGGGGATCACCCCAGCCATGAACAGCTTCGCCACGGATGTCTCGGTGAACGAGCCATAGATGATCATCGCGATCGACGGCGGCAGCAGAATGCCCAGCGTGCCACCGGCCGCCAGCGACCCGGCCGAAAGCCGGCGATCGTAGTTGCGGGCCACGAGTTGCGGCAAAGCAACGCCACCAATGGACGCGGCGGTGGCGACCGATGAGCCGCTGATGGAGGCAAACAGCGCGCAGCCCACGATATTGGTCTGCAACAGCCCGCCCGGCAGCCGCGCCACCATCTTGGCCAATCCCCGGTAAATCCGGAATGACAGCCCGCTGCGCTGCATCAGCTCCGCCATCAACACGAACAGCGGGATAGCGGTCAGGGTGAAGCTGTACATGCTCCCCCAGGTGATCAGCCCGATACCCTTGAGGGCGGTCAGGCCGTTCTGCATCAGCAGATAGATCACCCCTGGCACTGCGATGGCGAAGGGCACGGCCATGCCGGCGGCGAGCAGCAGCAGGAAGATGCCGAAGGAGCCAATGAGTTGGATCGCGAGATGCATGGTCTATCCCCCCGCCGCCAGAAAGCGCCGGAAATTGCCCCAAGCGGCACGCAGCAGGGAGATCGTCACCGCCGCGATGCCGATGGGCATGATCGATTGGGGGATCCATAACGGCGTCGCCAGCAGCGTGGGGGACACATCCTCCGACCGGTAGGACTGCATCACGAACCGGCCGAGCTGCCAGAGCAACACCACCGCGAACACCAGCGACAGCAGGTCGAACACCAGGTGCGACAACGCCCGCATCCGAGGGGACAGCCGGTTCTGGATGAACTGCACATGGTGATAGGCACGATAGACCTGACACACCGGCAGGCTCAGGAAGGAGATGCCGACGATGATGTAACCGCCCAGCTCCTCCGACGCTTCGAAGGAGAAGCCGAACAGGTTGCGGGTGATGATCTCGGTGATCACGATGACGGCAATGGCCGCGATCCCGATCTCGCAGATCACCATGCAGCCGCGTTCCATCCTTGTGGGGGCGGGGTGGAACGCGTCCTCGTTCTCCTCACCCGGAAATTCCGCGTCCTTTTGCATCAGCGGCCAACCGCGGCCCGGATTTTAGTGAGGACTTCGGCGACTTCGGGGGTTTTGGCTTTGGCCCAGGTGTCCCAGTACGGGCGCAGGGTTTCGGTCGCCAGCTTGACGTCCTCGGGCAGGACCGGGGTGACGATCATGCCTTCCTTGGCGAATTGGGCGGTGACCTCATCTTCCACGCGCTGCATCTCCCCCAGCGCCCATTTGGACTGCTCGGCGCCGACATCGCGGACGATTTTCTGGATCGTCGGCGGCAGCGCTTCAAAGGCTTCCTTGTTCACCACGAACGTGGAGTTCACGTAGGAGCTTGGGAAGGCATAGCGATATTTCAGCAGATCGTGCCAGGTCAGCCCGCCGCCGGAGCTCGCGGTCAAGGCGCCGTCCACCACGCCGCGATCCAAAGCGGCCGCGACATCCGGGCTGCCCATCGTCAGCGGCACGCCACCGAAGCGGCGGATCAGTTCACCCTGCTCGACCGAGGTCACGCGCAGCTTCAGGCCCTTGATATCGGCCAGGCTGGTGATCTTCTTCTTTCCCCAGATGACCTGGAATGGATAGGTGTACTGGCCGAGGACCACGATCCCGCGCTTGGCGTACTGCGCCTCCAGCGTCGGGCGGATGATCTCCATCGCCTTGGCGAGCTCATCGTAGCTCTGCAACAGCAGCGGCAGGCGCAGCACGCCGGTGACCGGGATCGTGCCGGTCGCGAAGCCGTCATCGCCGAACTGCACCACATTATCGCCCACCGCCGCCGTGATCCCATCCGCCTTGATGGGCAGACTGCCGCCGAGATGGATGTTGATGAGCAGTTCGCCGTTGGACTTCTCCTTCACCTCATCGATGAAGCGCTGCACGGCCTTGACCGAGGGGAGGGTCGCCACGGGATTGTAGACATAGGCCTCCCAGGTGGTCACGGCCTGCGCGACCGTACTGGCCAGGAGGCCGGCGGCAAACACCGAGGCGGCCGCGATTGATTTTAACTTCATGACGTTATCTCCCTTCGGGGTTATCCCCGTTTTGCCCCCTTGGATGCGGCTTGGCAATCTTGGCGGCGGTCAGGCGCCGCCCTGCACGCCGGCGAGGATTTCGAAGGATCGCTTGCGTTTGGCGTGATCGAAGATGTTGGACGTGACCATGAACGCGTCGGCACCGGTGCGTTCGGCGAAGGCGGTCAACCCGCGCCGCACCATGTCGGGTCCGCCGACAACCGCGCAGGACAGCGCGTCATCCAGCATCGCTTGGCCGTAACGATCGATCCGCGACGCCATATCCGTCACCGGCGGCGGCAGCTTGCCGGGCCGACCGCGACGGATATTGAGGAAGGATTGCTGGGTGGAGGTGAACAGGAACCGCGCTTCCTCATCCGTGTCAGCCGCCACCAGATTCAGGCCCAGCATCACATACGGCTTCTGCGACTGCGCGGAAGGGCGGAAGCGTTCACGGTAAATCGCGATGGCGTCCATCATCATCCCAGGCGCAAAATGGGAGGCGAAGCCATATGGCAGACCCAGCATCGCCGCCAGCTGGGCACCATAGGTACTCGAGCCCAGGATCCAGATCGGCACCGCCTCCCCCTCCCCCGGCACCGCGCGCACGGCCTGATTGGGTTCGGCCGGTTGGAAGTAGTGCATGAGCTCGACGACATCCTGGGGGAAATCGTCGCCCCCGGCGAGCGTGCGGCGCATCGCCCGGGCCGTCGTTTGATCCGAACCCGGCGCCCGGCCGAGCGCCAGTTCCACCCGCCCGGGATGCAGGGCCGCGAGGGTGCCGAACTGTTCGGCAATCAGCAGCGGCGCATGGTTGGGGAGCATGATGCCCCCTGCCCCAACCCGGATCGTTTTGGTCCCCGCCGCGACATGCGCCAGCGCGACGGCGGTCGCCGCACTGGCGATGCCCGGCAAATTATGGTGTTCGGCCATCCAATAGCGCTCAAAGCCGAGCGCTTCGACATGGCGGGCGAGGTCGAGCGAATTGCGCAGCGCAGTGCCGGCATCGCTGCCTTCGGGGATGGGGGAAAGGTCGAGGACGGATATGGGGATCATGAGCGGGAGTATGGCGCTTGGGGACGCGGATGGGAACGGGCTCGGGGGTGAAGGTGCGTGGGGTGGTCCTCCGGGAAACCGATCCGTGCCTACCCAGGTGTTGCCGGCGGTCAGGCAGCAACCTGGGCCGCGAATGGCGTGACATGGATGTTGGAGGCCTGTTGTTCCGCCTGCCAGGCATCGAACTGCACCTGTAGATCGAGCCACAGCCGAATGTCAGTGTTCGGGAAGCCCTGCGCCAGCCGGATCGCCATATCGCGGGAGAGATGCGTATGACCGTTCACCAGTTCGGACAAAGCCTTGCGTGTGACCCCCAGCCCCTCGGCCGCCGCTTTCACCGTCAGCCCAAGCGGCGTGAGGTACATATCCCGCAGAATTTCACCGGGGTGGGGTGGGTTGTGTATTTTCATTACGCAGCTCCTGTCAGTGGTAGTCCATCAAATCGACGTCGGTGGCATCCTCACCCTCGAAACCAAATATAATCCGCCAGTTACCGGAGACCGACACCGCATACTTGCCATCGAGATCACCCTTCAGGGCATGCAAGCGCAGACCGGGCGCATCCATCATGTCGGGCGATCTCGCCACGGTCAGAAGCGCCAGGATCAATTGAATGCGGCGGGTGTGCTGGGCCGAGACACCGCTCGCGTTGCCGGTGGTGAAGAGCCGTTCGAGCCCTTTATGCCTTAAGCGAAGGATCATTCGCCGTGTAACCTATCGGGTTACGAATGTCAATAGAAACCAGCCGGTCGTGCAAAGAGCGGCGCTCCAGACCTGCGGTACGGGGGCTCACGCGGCGTAAAAATGTCACTGGGCCTCGGTTTTGACGCGAGCCAGCAAATCCTCGACTAATTGTCTTTGCCGTTTCGTCTCAAACGCGGGATCCGATACCTGAACATATTCTTTACCCATCAGGTTGTCGCCAGCCCGGCGATTTAGCGGTGGTTCGAGGCTCTCCATCAGGATGGCCTCCATCGTCTCAATCATCACCTTTTGGGTCCAACTCACTTCAGAGTCAGAAAGGACACCCTTCGCCGATACACTTCGCAAACCAAACCAGGAGAAGCGGTCCCAGCGCGCTGCCATGCGGCCAGTCGTATGCAGTTTCAAACGCCCAAAAAGTGAATCGGTCGTCTGCCCAACATAAACAACACGCTCACGATCATGCAGCAAATACACGCCAACCTGCCCGGCCAAATCGATAACGTCAGCCCCGCCGATGCCCTGCCGACCGAGAAGCTTTGACGACTTGTCCCACGCAACCAAATCTCTCTGCCAAAACATTCCGAAGGCACGAAGCGCACCAACTGCGTCTGCCTGATCAGCCTCCTCGGCTATTTCCGCTTGGCCTCGGCTTTGTTGCCATGACATCTCCTTCAGCATGTAGACGCCAATACCAACACGAAGAAACGGCGTGTTGGCCTCACGCAAAGAGGTACTGAGAGTAGCGGCGACCGAATCAACCGGATTCGAGCCAACTCTCTTGCGATATCCTTTAGATACAATCTGCTCAAGAATTTCCGTGTAATGCAATGCCTGGTTGGCCTCGGAGAGCACACGCTTTATGGCTTCAATCCACTGCATATCTTCCTTAATTTTTCTCGCTGGCCCTCGTCCCATGACATCCCCAAAAACCGACTGGTCCATTACATACTATGTAATGATCAATATATGGCACTCCCCTTTAACCCATCTTATTCATCGCATGGCAGGGATTCGCGAACGGACATGGCGCAAACATATGGAATCGTTCAGTGATTGGTTGCTTACACCCACACCGAACGCCGGACATAATCCGCCA
>CAIXEA010000130.1 GCA_903918315.1 uncultured Acetobacteraceae bacterium
CCTCCACCGCCAACGCCTGACAAATCTGGTTCGAAACGCGGCACGGCAAGCATCGGCGAGGCGCGCGGTGTAGTATTTCGGTATGACACCATATGACCCGGGCGGGCGCTTGGGCTGGGCCAGGATGAATAAGATGGGCTAGAGGCCGATCCGGTTGGTTTCATTCGACATTATTTGTTGAAAATCGCGAATTCATGCAATGATCCGCCACCGCAAGCCTATCAGGCAGACGGCACCATCCTGCTGACCCTGGAAGACGTGACCACTACTTACGGCGGGGTGCAACGGAACCGCAACCGCAAAGGCGTGTATGCGCTCAATAACTGGATCCAGGGCACGACCCAGAGCAAGGCAACCAAAATATTTCGGGTCCGTCCGGCGGTCGCGACCGACGCAGAATCCTTTGCCGCCTATATTTGTCCGTATCGGACCGACGCCTCCTTGTCCAAACAGCTTGGTAATGCCGCCTCACTGATGTTCACGGCGGAAATGAGCGGCTGCTCATTCGGCATCGGCATTCAGAGCAAGGCCGGCGTTCTGGTCATGCATTCCAATGAGGCACGCCTCGCCACGCAAGATTCAACCGATCCGCAGGTGCAGGGTCAGTTGCAGGCGCTACAAACTGGCAACGCCAGCGCGCGCATGTTGCAACCTGGCATGTATCGGCACGTCGACGACGACGGTATAGATACCCGCTCGACCACCCTCGGCATCCGCGTCGGCGGCAAGTGGGAATTCTGGTACCAAAACTTTAACTTTGGGGTCGGCAACGGGGACAAGATCATCAGTGTCTCAAAGATCAGGTGACGCCGCCCCCGTCTCCAATGTTCGTCAACTCCCGAACGTATCCCGCCACTGCTCGATCACCTCGGGCACGCCCTTGCGGATGTCGTCCACCGAAACCGTGATATTTTTGATGCTCGATAAGGGCAGCTGGTCCTTGCGGGGCGCCACGCCCTCTCGCAGCGGCTCGCTGCCGTCGCGGGCGATGAGCTGCGAATAGTGCGCCCCCATCAGCCATTCCATGAACAGGCGCGCCGCGGCCGGATGCGGTGCATTGATCGGGATGCCCGATGGCGCCTGACAGACGACCACCCCGTCGGAGGGATTGACGATGCCGATGGGATTGCCCTTGTCCAAGGCCGGATAGGCGCCGCCGGCCGAAGCCGGGCCAACCAGGCACTCCCCCGCCGTGATCAGGGTCACCGGATCCGCGGCGGACCGCCCGATCCGCGGATTGTTCTTCGCCAGTTTCTCAAAAAACTCCCAGCCGTAGAGCCTCTTCAGCGCCAGCGCCAAGGTGCCGGTGCAGCCGCTGAACGCCGGATGGCCGAGCGCCACCTGGCCCTTCCATTTCGGATCCAGCAAATCCGTCCAGGCCTTGGGCGCCTGATCCGCCGGCACCTTGCGGGTGTTGTAGATCAGCAGATAGCGCGCCGCATTGGTCACATAATAATGGCCAGGGTCCGAAACGCGCGCGAATTGCGGCATCATCGCCGCCGCGTTTTCGGGCGAAAATGCCGCCAGTTCCTTGCGATCCTGTAGTATTGGCAGATGCGAGGCATCCGTCGCGCTGAACACATCGCATTGCGGCGTATGATTCTTGATGTCCATCATCAGCCGCTGAAACGCCACCTGGCCGGTGGTACGAATGACCGAAACGGAAATGCCGGGATAATCGGCGGTGAAGGCCCGCCCGATCTCCTCGGCGCGTTCGGCGTCGATCTGGGCGACGTACCAGGTGATGCTGCCTTCCTGACGCGCGCCCTTTTCCAGCGCCGCCAGATCGGCCCGCGCCCCGCGGGGCATCGCCGTGATCAGTCCCAAGGATGACAAACCGGCCAGCGCCTTACGGCGGGCAAACATCATGACAACCTCCCTGATTTGTTATTTTACGGCACGCCGGGCAAGTGCAGCCCGGCCACCGTTGTGCCGACGCTGAATTGGGGTTTGGACGGATCATAATCGTCCGCGTTTTCCTTCGCCGCCACGCAGGCGATGGCCGCCGCCGCCACGGCCTGCCAGGTGCGGGCGGCCGGATCCTCATAGGCGGTCAGGAAGCAGCCGTCGAAGAAGGTGAAGTCATCGCCGGATCCGCAACCGAAGGACGGCCGATCGCGGTGGGCGGCGGTGAGGATGATGCGGTTGTCGCGGGCGAGGGGGCGGCTGGCGAAAATGCCGCTGTAACAGGCGGAGACGATCAGCACCGTGGGCTGCGCGCCGCAGCCAAGCCGCAGCGCCCGATCGAGCTGCTTCGGGTCCATGAAATCGTCCTCACGGGGGAACACCACACCGAGCCCCTTGGCCCCATGGCCGGTGATGAACACCAGGCAGGCCTGGCCGGGCGCCGCGTCCAGCGTGCCGATGCCGCGCAGCACGCCATCGATACGCGTCCGTTGCGTCCCCGCCCGATCGGCGGCGCTGAAGCGCTGGATATCGGCCGCCTGGATGCCACCTTTGGCGATCAGGTCTTTGGCGAAGCGCTGGGTCGCATTGTCGAAGGCCTTGATACCGTCCTCCGCCGCGACCAGAACGACCTTGGTGCGCAGCCCGCTCGGCGGTGCCGCCACCGGGGCAACAGCCAGCGGCGAGCCGGCGCCCACATCGCAGGCGGCCAGGAAGACCATGACGCAAACGGCCCAGAACCGCATCGACGAAATCCTCCTGCGCTCGATCATCGGTGATCGTGCCAAACCGCGTCCGTGGTCCAGCCTAGCCCGAGATGACGTGCCGCGACAAACCGCTTACGCTCCCGGCGTCAGCCAGAGGAAGGAACCGAACATGGCGATGAAACGCATGGTGCTCGAAATCGGGATGGGCACCGACATCCGGGGTGTGGATTACACCAAGGCCGCCGTCCGGGCGCTGCGGGACGCGCTGTGGCACAATTCCCTCAGCATCGCCGACGCGGTCGGCCTGCACGTGGATTCCATGAAGGTGGAGGTCATTATCGGCGTACCCAGGCCGGATCTGGTGAACAAAGAAGAAGTCCTGGCCATCCTGCCGCATGGCACCGGCACCTGCGAATGCGTCGTCGGCGGGCTGGAAATTCCCAATGACGCCGGCACCGGCGCCACCCTGATCGCGCATGCCGCCGCGATCGTGCATCTCGACATCAACTGAGGGGGCCAGCATGACCGCCAAACGCATTATCCTCGAACTCGGCTCCGGCAATGACCTGCACGGGGGTGATTACACCAAGGCCGCCATCCGGGCGGTGCAGGACGCGCTGCACCATAGCTCGATGATGTGGATCCGCACGCTGGGCGTGGATTCGAAGCAGATGCAGGTCGATGTCACCATCGGCGTGCAGCAGCCCGACAAGGTCGATACCGCGGCGGTGAAGGCGACCCTGCCGCATGGGATCGTGACGGTGAAGGCCGTGCTCGGCGGGCTGAACGTGCCGGATCCGGAGCGGGGCGATATCGCGGTGATCGCGAGCGCGGCGGTGTCGGTGCGGATGGATCTGCCGCAACAGAAGCCGGCCTGAGAGTCACGGCCCCGCCGCCTGGGCCCGGATGGGCCGGGCGGCGGGGCGCGTCGGTCCGGGCGATGGCGTTTATATGGTGTCGCGATAGCAAACGTAACATACCCGCAACAGTCCTCCTTCCAGGATACCATCATTGTCGCGGGTGGCCTGATTTGGCAAAAGACTCGCATGTTTTGTGTTGCTGGAACAGTCATCGCAAACCACTTTGCCACATTCCCGGCAGTGGTGCTTCCGTCTGAAAAATCCAAATTCCTGTCTGCACAAAGGACAGAGAATCACACCTGAATCCGGCTGCCAAACGGGCCGTGCCGGCCGCGATGACGGGCCCGAGCTGCTGGCTGGATCCGACAACCGGCGCATGGCCGCGATGCTTCCGGTGGAGGAGCTGGAAATAGGATGCGTTGACGACGCCGTGGTCGTCAGTTCCGGTTGAGGCATGTCCCGCGCCGAACCAGGGAGCGTGCATTCAAATTGTTTCATGGGCCCAAGGCATTCTTCCGCGCTGCCGATCACCTCGATCGCGGCGAGGTTTTCTGAGGGCCAGCTGGAGAAAACCTGTTTCTGAATCACCATATTTTTTACTTTTCCATATTTGCAAACACCATTAAAATACGGCACCATACCGAATTCTCCTTTCCCCTGGAGAAAATTCTCTTTCGAATCGAGTTCACATTGTATGAACAGGCCGCCGTCATCGTTCAATACGACCGATCTGTCTCGCTTGCATTGTCCGTATGAGATCAGGATCTGCAAATCCAGTTTCCGGTGACCTCGGAGGGTCGAAACCAGGACGCCTTCTTCGTGATCCTGGCAGATTTCAATGCCACAGTGCACGGGGCGTGATGGGGCGGGGTTCCACACAAAGGCGCCGGACAGCGTACCGGCCTCAAAAATGGCCGTCCCCACCCGTTCCGTTCCAGCGGGTTTTTTCTTATCGTATCTTTTGGTTTCTTTATTGGTGATATAAAGACACGAAACCCGAATTTTATTGTCCTGGACCCATTGCATGGAGCCTCCGATCAGGAGGATGTTGTCCGGGATGCCCGCTGCCATCTGCTGCATCAAACCGGAATATTCGATAAAGTCTTTTTGGGTATAAGAGGCAGAACCGCCTTCAAAAAGATAATCCGGTGCCACGATGCAGCCGACGGCATCGTGGCCGGCTGAGCGTATAAGCTGGCAGGCTTTGCCCACGGCCAGATGAAAATACTTGATTTTATCGTTCAACGATAACGCCAGGAGGCGTTTTTTATCTGGGTTCCATAATACGATGACGATCTGCATTTTTACCCCACCGTCATGGCCCAGAACGGGTGAAAGTCAGCCAAGGGGCCGACACCCGTCCGGGCTTCGCGACCGAATTCACAACTAGGCCGTGTGGACGGAATCCCTGATATGCCATTTTTGGGGATTCCGGCGCGCTCTGTTGTCTGACTCATAGGAGGTCGGTTTCAGGGAGCCGACCATGCTGACACGGATGACGGACGACGACTGGGCG
>CAIXEA010000131.1 GCA_903918315.1 uncultured Acetobacteraceae bacterium
ACCGGGACTGTGTCGGGGAGCGCGGCGGGTTCGGCGGCGCTGACGGGGAGCAACACGATTGGCAGCCTTGGGAGCTTCAGCGCGCAAGGGTTCTCGCTGAACGACGGGATCGCTCTCACGGTGGCGGGCCCGGTATCGGGCGGTCCCAGCCTAACCGTCTTTGATCCTCAATTGGTGACGGTATCGGGGAGTCTGACCGCCGGAACGATCAGTCTGACCGGCGGCGCCTTGGCGGTTACGGGTCTGATGTCAGACGGTGGCAACGGAGCAACATCTCTCATTGCGACAACGGGCACTATCAGTGAGATCGGGACCATCGTCTCTGGCGTGTTGTCCGCCAACGCAGTGGGATCCATAACGTTAGCAGGTGCGACGCCTACGACAAACCAGATCACATCACTGGGCACCGTCCAGGCACCGAGTGTGGTCCTGAATGATGGTCTGGCCCTGGCAGTTAACGGGATCGTGGTTGGTTCGACATCGATATCGTTTGTTAATAGCGCTGCGCTCACCATTGCAGGCTCGGTCTCGGCGCCAACCGTGGCGCTGACCGGTGCGACCATCAATGTGCCCGGCCTGGTCACTGACGGTGGTGTGGGGACGGTTGGTTTCAAGACCACTGGTGGTGGCTTGACGGAGGCCGGCACCCTCGTCGCTGGGACCCTCTCCGGAACGATTGCCGGAGCCGCCAATCTCAGCGGCGCGACAGCGACGACGAACCATATCGCGAATCTGGGAACGTTCACGGCGGCCAGTCTGGTGCTGCACGATGGGGCTTCGTTGACGGTCACGGGTGTTGTGAACGCGGGGAGCAGCGCGACGATCGCCGATAACGGCATGCTGACTGTTGCCGGCACGCTGAGTGCCTCGGCGGTGAGCTTGACCGCGAATGCGATTGCTGTCCCGGGTTTGATTTCCGACGGCGGCACCGGAACGACGGCGTTGATCGCGACGACCGGGGCAATCGATGAAACCGGCATGTTGATATCGGGCACGCTCAGCGGGCGCACGCCCGCGGCGGCTACGCTCACCGGGGCTTCCGCGGGGGCGAATAAGATTGCCGCGCTGGGATCGTTTACCGCCGCGGGCCTGTCGCTCAATGACGGCATGGCGTTAACGGTGATCGGTCCGGTCAACGGCGGTACTGTGTTAGCAGTGGCGGACACGGATCTGCTCACGGTGAGTGGGTCTTTGACCGCCACCGCTGTAAGCCTCACCGCCAATGCGATCAGTATCCCAGGTCTGGTCACCGATGGCGGAGCCGGGACGGTGGCGCTTTTCGCCAATGGCGGAACAATTAATGAAGTCGGAACCCTGATCGCCGGCACCCTGACGGGCACGTCCGTGGGGGCGGTCAATCTGGCTGGGGCAACCAACGCGATTGGTTCACTTGGCAGTTTTGTCGTAACGGGTGGAAATCGTTTTGATTTAAATGTCGCAGCGGACCTGTCCATCGCGGGGCCGTTGAAATCCAGTCGGATCGCGGTGACGGATACGCTGAACACGGTCACCATGGTGGATGGCACGGCCATTTTGACGGATGGTATCGCGCGACCGGCGGGGCCGATCGCGTCGGCGGCATTGCCGACGGCGGCTACGCAGAACGGGGCTTATGTCGCGGCGGCGAACTTCAAGCAACTTGGAACGGTCAGCGTCGGTAACTTGAGCGGACCTTTCAACATTGTGCGGATTGACTCGCCTGGAACCATCACCATCGCGCCGAACGGGGGCCTGCAGGGGCCGACGACCTGGCTGATTTTGGGATTGGAAAGCGCGAAAAGTGCCGCCTCCGGCAATGTTGTCGTTGCGAGTCTCGATCTTGTGCACAGTGGCCAGGGTGGCCAGGCCTCCTTGACCGGGTCGGTCAGCGGCTATGTGGGGCAGTCAGCGGCGTCGAGCAGCTTCATCGATCCGTTGATTGATCCGAATTTCCGGGTGAATGCCTGTCCGATCCATTCGGTCAATTGTGTGCTGCTCCCGATTCAGGGCGTGCCCGTGCAGTCGCCATTTCAGGACCTTCAGTTCGGAGAGCCCGATCGCCCGGATGATGATGATGGCAGCATGGTGTTGCCAATCGTTTCTGATTCCGACAAGGAATACTGACCATGCGGGGAAAGCTCTGTTCGCTGCTGGCTCTGGTGGCCCTGTTGTCTGGCTGCTCCGAACCGCCACCCGAGCAAGTGGTGCGCGCGGCCGGCGGCGGCGCGAAGCCGACCACCCAGCTTGCGATCGGTAAGAATGCGGTGGGGGAGGAGTGTACGCAGGCACCCGCAGGTCCCGATAATCGCTCGGGCGATGTCTATTGCGGCGAATGGCAGCAACCCAGCGCCCGGGTCCGCATCGGCGGTCCGGCGACGGCCGGTGAGTTGACGCAGCTGGCAACGGCCAGCCCGTGGCGGTCGAATCTGGACGCGCGGTTTCATTGTGAGGCGCCGACAGCGACCACCATCCTCGGCGGCCATCCGGCACAGCTGATGCAGTGCACCCGGCTGGTGGGGGGCTGGGCGCATGTTGCCATGGTGGCGTCGATCAACGGCACAGCATGGTATGCCGATGGGGTGTTGCCGGCGGGGCAGGCGATGGAGCGGTCCATGGGCATCCTCGCGGGGGTGACCAAAGCCGATGCGGCGCCGGTTAGTTCGGCCGCCGATGCGATGCTGGCCAGCCGGATGGCGGCCCAGTCGTTTTCCTCCGGTGATGTCGGGCAATATGATAAGTTGATCCTCGCTGCTACGCGCGCCAATTTGACCAACAATCAGGCCTCCGCTGAATCGGCCTTTCGCGCCGCGCTGGCTTTGCAACAAAAGGCGCTGGGGCGGGACAATCCGGAAACGGCGACGGCATTGATGTCGCTGGCGCTACAGGTGTCCAATGGCGGCCGCTTCGCCGAGGCGGACGCCTTGTTCGCCGAAGCGGGCAGGCTGGTCGCCCGGAGTTCGGATCCGACGGCGGCGGCACGCCAGGCCCATTACCAGGGCGTGCACCTGCTCAACCAGGGCAAGCCGGAGGATGCGCTGCTCATGTTGACCCAGGCACGGGCGGTCTACGGCAAGGAATTGCCGGCCAGTGTGCGCTCTGCCAAAGCCATGCCCTCGGCAGTGTCCAATCCGTTCATGCATAAAGTGGCCGGGCGTTCGGGGGACCTGCTGCCATCCGATGATTTGCTCACCAATCCATCGGTGCAGTCCGCTTTGCTGGGGTTCATTGAGGTCGAGCGTAATCGTGGTGTCGCCCTGCGGTTGCTGAAACGCCCTGAGGAGGCGGACGAAGCTTTACAGAATGCCAATGACCTGGCCCGCGGCAACGGGCTCGCGCGACCCATTGTGACCGCTCGGCTCTACCGTACTGTGGGTTTCACGGCGGCCAGCGAAGGGCAGGACAGAGAGGCGCTGGATTGGTTGACGCAATCGTCGGAGGCGTTCGACCGCTCATTGCCCGGTTCGAAGCCGCATGCCGAGACGAACCTGCTGTTTGCCGGGCAGTTGGTGCGCGCCGGCAAGGTGACGGACGCGCTGCCGATTTGCCAATCCGCAGTGAATTCGCTGATTATTTTAAAGAGCGGGACAACACCGGCGCTCATGGCGCCCTGTTTGAGCGTCTATATGGAGGCCGCGCAGCACCAAACCGGCCAGCGCCAGGCCTTGTTGGCGGAAATGTTTACGGCATCCCAATTGGGACAGGGGGGCATTACCAGCCGGCAGATCGCGCAGGCCAGTGCCACACTGGCGGAAAACAAGCGCGACCCGAAAGTTGCGGAGGCGATCCGGCAGCAGCGCGATCTTAAAAGCCAGCTCGACGGTTTCTATGGCAAGCGCGATGATCTCCTGCAGCAGAAGCGGCTGGGTACGGCCGCACCTGGTGCGGATGAACGGGAGGCGGAACTCGATAAGCAAATCGCCGATCTGCGAACCAAAGCGGATGAGGCGGATGCGGCGTTGCAGGCCGCGTCCCCCAATTATGGCCAGCTTGTGCAGGAGGTTGTGCAGGCGAAGGATGTATTCGCGATCCTGCATGACGGGGAAGCCTTTGTCGCGATCACATTGAGTGACCAGGATGGATGGGTTTTTGCGTTACGAAAAGATACCATCGCGGTCTCGAAAATCACCAAGGGCAGCAAGGATGTAGCCGATCTGGTGCGGAAAATCCGTGCCGGAATCGAGATGACGACGGACAAGCTTCCGACGTTCAACATCGAAGCTTCGCGGGCCTTGTTCGACCTGACCCTGGCCGGTGTGGCGCCGACGTTGGAGGGGGCCAAGGCGGTGGTCATAGCGCCGCCCGGATCGTTGCTGTCGCTGCCGTTTGAGGTGCTGCTGACCGGGCCGGCGAGCGACGATCACCTCGATCAGGCGCCCTGGCTGGTGCGGCAGTTCACGCTCGCGCATGTACCCGCGCCCAGCAATTTTGTGAGCCTGCGCAAGATCGCGGGCGGGTCACGCGCATCGCGGCCGTGGTTCGGGTTTGGCGATTTCAGGCCGGTGACGCTCGCGCAGGCACAACGGAGTTTCCCGGGTTCGACCTGTGCCGACAGCGCCCAACTGATCGCGGGCCTGCCGATTTTGCCGTTCGCCACGCGGGAGTTGGCGGCCGCTCAGGGCTTGCTGGGGGCGGGACGGGGCGACGAACTGGTTGGGACTGAGTTCACGGCCGATCGCGTGCTGAAGACGCCGTTGCAGGATTATCGGATCCTGCAGTTTTCCACCCATGCGCTCTTGCCGACGGAACTGCGCTGTCAGAGTGAGGCGGCGATCGTGACCTCGGCCCCGGCTGGCGCACAGGATGCCAAAGGCGCACTGTTGACGGCTTCTCAGGTGGTGTCGCTGAAGCTGGACGCCAATCTGGTGATCCTATCGGCCTGTAATTCGGGTGGCCCCGGCGGGACCACGGCGGGTGAGAGCCTGTCCGGTCTGGCCCGGGCCTTCTTCTATGCCGGGGCCCGTTCGATGCTGGTGACACACTGGTCGGTCAACGATCAAGTCACGGCCTTCCTGGTCGTGGATACGCTGAACCGGTTCAACAAGAACGGCAACGCGGGCATCACGGGCGCCTTGCGGGACGCGCAGGTCAGTATGATCGAGCGGTCTGGTAAGGACCTGCCGCACGATCTCGCCCACCCGTTCTTCTGGGCCCCCTTCACGGTTATCGGCGAGGGGAATGAGAAGGTGGTGACGGCGCAGACCGCGTCTGGTCAGCGTCTGGCGGGGTTGTAGTCCAGCACCGGTTTGGGCCGAATCACGCAGACCCTATCCGGCGTGGCTTCTGACCTCCGTCAGGCCGCCCGCCGTCGCCTCGACGTCCTGCGATGCCGGGCAGCTCGGGTGCCGTGTCAGCAACAGGGACTGACGGCGGATGGTGTCGCGCACCCGCTCGTCGCGGCGGATGACGCCGGCCAAGGGCGGTTCGGTTTTCAGGAACGTCGCGCAGGCCCGGCGCAGGGTTGCATAGGTCCGCTCCCCCGACGTCTGGTTCCCGGCCTGATTGACCACGATCCGCGTGTCCCCGTCCGGCCGATCGGCTTGGTGCAGCTTGAGCACGGCGTAGGCATCGGTGAGGCTGGTGGGCTCGTCGGTCGCCAGCACCAGGAGCGTATCGGCGGCGGCGGCCATGCGCCTGACCCCCCGTTCCACCCCCGCGCCGAGGTCCAGCAGCACGTCGTCATAGCCCGTGGTTTCGTGGCGCAGCGCGGCCAGGGCGGCATCAAGATGCTGCGGGTCCAGGGCGGACAATGCCCCCGATCCGGATCGCCCCGCCAGGATGTCGAACCGCCCCCCGGGATGCGTCAGCACGGCCGCGGACAAGGCCATGCCCGACAGCACCGATCCGAGGTCATGCGTCGGCATCAGCCCAAGCTGCACATCGACATTGGCGAGGCCCAAATCGCCATCGAACAGCAGCACCCGCCGCCCCAGCCGGGTCAGCGCATGGGCCAGCGTGATGGAGAACCAGGTCTTTCCCACTCCGCCCTTACCGGAGGCGATGGCCAGCAGACGGGGCCGTTTCAGCAGCATGGCGTTCATTGCGGGGACTTTCCCATCAGTAGGAGACGTTCAGCGAGCAGGGCTGGTGTCAGCGGCACCAGGCCGTCGGCCGCGCCGGTGCCGAACCCGGCCTCGGTCAAGGGCAGCCGCGCGGCATCGGCCGCGGCGATGATGCCGCCCAGGCGCCGGGCGATATCGAGCCGTGTGACGATCACCAGGCTCGCGCCCGTATCGGCGAAGGCTTCGGCGAGTTCGGCCGATTCCACCGGATCGAGGCCCGCCGGCAGCACCAGCACCACGCGGGCATTGGCGGCGCTGGCCAAGGCGCGCAGGCGTTCAGTCTGTTCGGAATCGAACGGATTGACCCCGGGCGCGTCGATCAGCACCGGCAGGCCGGCGGGGCGCTTTGCCATTGCGCGGGCAAGCACCAGCGGGTGGCCGGCCAAGGTCAGCCGCAACCCCAGCACGCCTGTCAGGGCCGCGAGCTGCTCGGTGGCGCCAGCCTTGGCCTCGTCGGCTGCGACAACCAAGGGCGGGGTCCCGGCCAGCACCAGTCGCGTCGCCAGCCGCGCGACCGTGAGGGTTTTCCCGGCCCCGGGCAGGCCGGCAAACAAGAGCGGCGCAGGCGTCATCGGCAACGCCACGAAGCTGAGCACCTCCCCCAAGGCTCCCGTCAGATCGCCTTCCATCAGGCGCGGACGCAGCCGTTCCGGGACGCCGTGCCCGGCCAGCATCGCCGCCCGCCCCGGGTCTGGCAGCGATGGCGCCAGCCGATCGGCTGGCGATTCGAGGGCGGCGGTGAGCTCGACGCCGCCGGTGACGCGGCGGGAACCCAGGATCAGTGCCTCCCCCCCGAGTTCCGCTCGCACGCGGGCCATCGCCTCCGGCACCGTCGCGGCACGGTATAGCTTCAGGCGCATGGGGGTCGCGGGCTGACCGCCCGTTCCTGTGCCATCACACCGTTCCTACGGTGCGGATGCGGGCCTTCGGGTGGATCTCCAATTGTGATAACACGGGGGTACCAGGGCGAAATCGTTCCACAACCGTCCTGACATGGCCGCGGATGCCGCCGGAGGTCAGCAGCACCGGCGCTTCCCCCGATGCCGTGGCCGTGTCGAAGGCGGTTCGGACGGCGGTCATGAAGGCCTGTAACCGGGTGGGCGCCATCGCCAATTGGCGATCCTCGGGCGGGCCGGCCAGGGATTCGAGGAACGCCGTCTCCCACTGCGGTGACAGGGTCACGAGGGGGATGAAACCGCCGGGTCCGGTATGGGCGTCGCTGATCTGGCGCGCCAGCCGCGCGCGGACATGGGTCACGATCGCGGGCACGGCGCGGATCGCGCCGCCGTAGGCCTCCTGGATGCCCTCCAGGATTGTGGGCAGGTCGCGGATTGAGACGCGTTCGCTTAGCAGGCTTTGCAGTACCCGTTGCACGCCGCCAACGGACATCTGGGCGGGGATCAGGTCGGTGACCAATTTCTGCTGGTCGCGTGGCAGTTCATCGAGCAGCTTCTGCGTTTCGGCATAGGACAGGAGTTCGGCCACGTTTTCCCGCACGATCTCGGTCAGATGCGTGGTCAGCACGCTGGAGGGATCGACGACGGTACACCCTCGGAACATGGCCTCTTCCCGCTCATCGGGCTCGATCCATAAGGCCGGAAGGCCGAAGGCGGGCTCCCTTGTTTGTTCGCCGGGCAGCGCGGGCGCGCTACCGCCGGGGTCCATCGCCAGCAGGCGGGTTGGGCGGAGTTCCCCCTTACCGGCTTCGATCTCCTTGATTTTCACGACATAGGTGTCGGCGGGAAGCTGCATGTTGTCCTGGATTCGGACGGGTGGAAGAACGAATCCCATTTCGGTGGCCAGAGCTCGCCGCAGACCCTTGATCTGCTCCGTCAAGCGCGGCGTATCGCCCCCCGCGAGTGACAGCAGCCCGTAGCCGAGTTCCAGCCGGATCATGTCCATCCGCAGCGCCTCCGCGATCGGGGGTTCCGAGGCGACGAACGCTTCGGGGGGTGCGTCAGCAGCGGCGGCGGGGTGTTTGTGGCGCAGCCAGGCGCCACCCCCGGCAAATCCGGCCAGGACCATGAATGGCAGGGTTGGAAGCCCGGGCATCAAACTCAGCACCGCTGCCGCGCCCGCGGCCATGGCCAGGGGTTTCGGGTTGCCGCCAAGCTGGCGCATCAAGGCGACATCGGCCGAACCCTCCATCCCGCCCTTGGTGACGACG
The DNA here is from genome assembly GCA_903918315.1 of uncultured Acetobacteraceae bacterium. Lineage (GTDB taxonomy): Bacteria > Pseudomonadota > Alphaproteobacteria > Acetobacterales > Acetobacteraceae > Rhodopila. The sequence continues at coordinate 8,206 of CAIXEA010000131.1, forward strand.
ATGCCGGCGGCGGTGGAGACCAGCAGCGACGGTATCTGCGACACCAGCCCGTCGCCGGCGGTCAATGTGGTGAAGGTCGCCGCCGCTTCGGCGAAAGGCATGCCATGCCGGATCACCCCGATGGCCAGGCCGCCGAGAATGTTGATCACCGTGATCAGCAGTGCCGCCATGGCATCGCCGCGGACGAACTTGGCGGCGCCGTCCATCGCACCGTAGAAGCCGCTTTCTTCCTCCAACTCCTTGCGGCGGCGGTGGGCGGTTTTTTCGTCGATCAGCCCGGCCGACAAATCGGCGTCGATCGCCATCTGCTTGCCTGGCATGGCATCGAGGCTGAACCGCGCAGCGACTTCCGCGATGCGGCCGGATCCTTTGGTGATCACCATGAAGTTCACCACCAACAGGATGGCGAAGATGATCAGGCCAATCACGACATCGCCGCCCATCAGGAAGCCGCCGAAAGCCGCGACCACATGGCCCGCCGCGGCCGGTCCCTCATTGCCATGCGACAGAATCAACCGCGTGGTGGCGACATTCAATGATAGCCGCAACAGGGTCGTCAGCAGCAGCAATGTCGGGAAGCTGGTGAAATCCAGCGGCCGGGTCAGGAACAGCGCCACCATCAGCACCAGGACCGATGCCGTGAGGGAAAGCGCCAGGCCCATGTCCAACAGGATCGTCGGCAATGGCAGGACCAGCACCGACAGCAGCGCGACGACACCCAGCGCGAGCCCGATATCGCTGCCGGGCGCGTAACGTTTGACGGTGGAGAGGAGCGTGGCGCTGTCCAAGGCTCAGGCCGCCGCGCCGGCCGCCGGTGGGGGGACCGCCAGGCCCTGGGCGCTGTAGTCCTTCAGCTTGTTGCGCAAGGCCCGGATGGAAATACCCAGGATGGTCGCGGCGTGGGTCCGGTTGCCCAGGGTCCGATGGACGGTCTCGATGATCAGATCACGCTCGACCTCTTCCATTTTGCGTCCTACCAGACTGGCGATGCCGCCGGGTTCGGGGTTGGCGGCGCGCGCTGCGGCCCCGGTGAGTTCGATCGCTTCGACGCCGATTTCGGAACCATCCGCCAGCAGGACGGCGCGGTGGATGGTGTTTTCCAGCTCCCTCACGTTGCCGCGCCAGCCGTGACTGGCCAGGCGGAGGATGGCATGCGGCGACAGGGGGCGATGCGGGAGCCCGTTTACGTCCGCGTATTTGCGCGCGAAATGGGCCGCCAGCATGGGGATGTCGCCGGGGCGGTCGCGCAGGCTGGGCACCGTCAACGACACGACGTTCAGCCGAAAATACAGGTCCTCCCGAAACCGGCCCTGCCGGGCTTCGCAGGGCAAATCGCGGTTGGTGGTGGCGAGGATGCGGACATTCACCTTCACCGGCGTATCACCGCCAAGCCGATCGATCTCGCGCTCTTGCAGGGCGCGCAGCAGCTTGGCTTGCAGACGCACATCCATCTCACTGATTTCATCGAGCAGCAGGGTGCCGCCTTCCGCCGCCTCAAACTTGCCGATGCGGCGGGCGAGCGCCCCGGAGAAGGCGCCTTTTTCATGGCCGAACAATTCGGATTCCAGCAAATTCTCCGGGATCGCGGCGCAATTCAGGGCGACGAAGGGCCCGCCCGATCGGCGGGACCGCCGATGGATGTGGCGGGCCAGGATTTCCTTGCCGGTGCCGGACTCGCCTGCGATCAGCACCGAGGCATCGGACTTCGCGACCTGTTCCGCCCGCCGCACGGCTGCCGCCATAACCGGGTCCTGCACGATCATGGTGTGAGATTCGCCCGACGCGGCTTCCAGGATCGCGGCGATCAGATCGGGGTCGGGTGGCAGAGGCAAAAATTCCCGCGCTCCCGCCTGTATGGCCCGCACCGCCGCGTCCGGATCGGCGTTGGTGCCACAGGCCACCACCGGCACCGCCATGCGTTCGGCCGCCAAGGCCCGCACCACCGCGCCGACATCATGCGCGAGGTCACACAGTACCAAATCAAGCCGCGCATCGCCGCGCAACTGAGACAGCGCCTGGTCGACGGTATCAGCCTGGCGCAGCCTGGCGCCCCGTGCGATGGCGATCTGAGCGGCCTGACCCAAATCGCCCGCCAGCGACCCGATGATCAGCACTTTCATGACGATGTCCGATCAGCTTTCACGATCTCGGTCATTGTCACGCCCAGGCGGTTATCATCCACCATCACCACCTCACCCCGCGCGACGAGGCGATTGTTGACGTAGATATCGATCGCTTCGCCCAGTTTACGATCCAGCTCGACCACCGCGCCGCGGCCCAACTTCAAAAGTTGACTGACCTGCATGGTGCTTTTGCCCAGGACGGCCGACAGCGTGACGGGAATATCGTAGACCGCTTCCAGCTCGCGCGGCGAACGCGGGGCGGGGGAGTCGCCTGGTTCGTTGAGTTCGGTCAATTCCATGTCAGTGGACATCTTCGGTCTCCTTTTGGCGGACAAAGGCGGGCAACAGCCCGGCGGGGGCCAGGATGGATTCAATTTCGTTCCATATCGCGGCGGTATCGCGGGTTGCGCTGCCGGCGCGCCACGTGATGCTCACGTCCCCTGGGGGGAGTGTCTCGCTGGGTTCGATCCGCAGCCGATCGGCCCAATCGGCGCCATGCCGGGCCATTTCGCTGGTGATGGCGTCGACGGTGGACGGTGCCACCCGCACAATGACCCTCGGCTCCTCCCGCAGGCCCGGCAGTACCGCGCGAATGACGGCGCATAATTCGGCTTGCGCATGGCGTGCGGACAAAGCCGGAAACGCGGCGGCGAAGGCGCCCATCAGCAGGGTCGTGACGGCTTCGGCCGAGGTCTCGGCGATCGCCGCCGCCTCCGCGCGGGCGGATTCCAGCCGATCGGCTATTGTTGCGAGAGCGTGGTGGGTGAGGGCGGCGATGCCGCTTTCGCATTATTCCAGACCCGTTGCATGCCCTTCCCGCCAGCCGGCGTCGTGGGCCGCGACGACGTCGGTCTTGCTGAACACCGGCTCGGGGTCCGGTTGTGGATGGGCGGCCGGTTCGTCGCACGGATGATCGAAGTCTTCGACGAAAATCGCCCGGGCTCGACCGCCATGTTGTTCCCGTGCCGTCATCACAATACCATCTCTTCTTCGCCGCCAACGGCGGCAATCTCGATCTGGCCCTGGGCGGCCATTTCTTTCGCCTGCAGCACGATAGACGCCTGGGCTTCATCCACGTCGCGGACCTTGATCGGGCCCAAAGCTTCCATGTCGTCGCGCAACATCTTCGCCGCGCGTTCCGACAGGTTGGTCAGGAACAATTCCTTGATCTTGTCGGATGCACCTTTCAGCGCGATTGGCAGCTTGTCCTTCTCAATCGCGCGGAGCAGCACCTGAACCGCCGGACCGTTCAGCCGGTGGAGGTCATCGAAGGTGAACATCAGCGCTTTGATGCGGTCAGCCGCTTCGCGATTGCGTTCTTCCAGGCCCGAAAGGAATTTGGCTTCCGCCGAACGGTCGAGATTGTTGAAGATGTCGGCCATCAACTCATGCGCATCGCGGCGGGCGCTGCGGGCGAGGTTGGACATGAATTCAGCCCGCAAGGTCTTTTCGACCCCGTCCAGCACGTCTTTCTGGATCGTCTCCATGCGCAGCATCCGCATCACGACTTCCATGGCGAAGGCTTCCGGCAGCAGGGCCAGCACCCGTGCCGCGTGATCGGATTTGACCTTGGACAGCACCACCGCGACGGTCTGCGGGTATTCGTTTTTGAGGTAGTTCGCCAGGACATCTTCCCGGACATTGCCGAGTTTTTCCCACATGGTCCGTCCGGCCGGGCCGCGGATTTCTTCCATGATCTGGGCGACGCGGTCGCGCGGCAGGGCTTTCATCAGCAGGTTTTCGGTGGTTTCGAAACTGCCGCTGAGTGCGCCGGTGCTGCCCATGCCCTCCATGAATTCGCTACAGATCCGTTCCACCGTATCGGCCCGGATCTCTCCGAGTTGGGCCATCGCGAGGGATATGTCCTTGATTTCGTCTTCATGCATCATCGAAAGCAGGCGGGCGCTGTGCTCCTCCCCCAAAGCGAGCATCATCACAGCGGCGCGCTGCGCACCCTTGAGATTGCGGAAATCCTCGGGGCGTGATGCGTCAGCCATTGTCGTGTGCCAACCAGCCGCGGATGATGTTCAGCGACGCCGCGGGATGTTTTTCAACCATATCAGATAATTTTCGCAACGAAGAGGCGCGCATCTGCCCCTCGATCTGGGCGACATCGACCATTTCGGAGTCCTCTGGCGGGGCGGGGAGCAGCAGGTTGCCGGAAGGGCCATTGAGGGCGGCGGTGCCGCCACCGGACACGGCGGCGCTGCCTGATTGCGCGAGTTCGCCGATGGTGGCGGCCGGGGTGAGGGTGGCGATTCGGTTGACCATGGGGCGAACCACCAGCAGCAGCGCGAGCATGCCGATCAGACCGATGACGGCGGTTTGCATGAGGTTCAGGAGATCGGGTTTTTCGAGGCGGATTCCCAGCAGTGTCCCGGGGTCGGGCGTGCCGGTGTCGGGGGCTACGAACCGAAGACTGACGACGTCCACCCGATCGCCGCGCTTGTCGTCGAAGCCGATGCTGCTTTTGACCAAGGTCGTGATCCGAGCGAGTTCCGCTTCCCCCAGCGGTGCCCAGGTTTTCTGGCCATCCGGGCCGGCCGTCTCGGTCCCGTCGACCATGACCGCGAGGCTGATGCGTTCGATCTGGGGTTGCTCGCGGATCAGAGTACGGACTGTCTTGCCGATTTCGTAGTTGGTTGTTTCCTCCTGGCGTCCCTCTTGCGTGCCGCTGGGCTGGGTGCCGGCATCGGCGTTGGGCAGGTTGTTTTGCACCGAGACGGTGCCGTTCTGCTCGGTGGTCTTGCTGTTCGACGTTACGGTCTGGGAACTGCGGGTGACCTGACCGTTGGGATCGTAGCTTTCCTGCGTTTCGTTCAGCCGATCGAATGTCATGCGGACGGAGGCTTCGGCACGGACGCGACCGGGGCCGAGGTTGCGTTCCAGCATGTCTTCCACCGCGCGGGCGAGGCGCAGTTCGGTGGCGTGACGGATTTCCTCGGTGCTCAGGGCCTGGGCCGCGGGGCCTGTCGGCTGGCCGGCGCGCGCGAGGAGGTCGCCACGGGCATCGACGATGGCGATGTTCTGCGGCTTCAGACCCGGCACGGCGGCGGCAACGAGGTTGACGACGGCTTGAATGCCCTCACGGTCCAGGCGCTGGGCGCCCGCCATCGTCAGCAGGACGCTGGCCTGGGCGTCCTGGCGATCCCGGGCGAAGGGCTCCCGCCGCGGCAGCACCAGATGCACCCGTGCCTGGCGGATGCCCCGCATGGCGCGGATGGTGCGCGCGATTTCCCCCTCCAGCGCCCGGGTTTCATTGATTTTCTGCTGAAATTCGGTGAAGGCGAGGCTGTCGCCGCGATCGAATAATTCGTAGCCGATGGAACCGCCGGAGGGCAGGCCATCCTTCGCCAGGGCCAAACGCATATCGGCGATCTGTTCGGCCGGGATCAGGACCTGCGCCCCGCCCGCCAGCAGCCGATAGGGGACGTGGCGGCGGTTCAACTGGTCGACAATCTGACCCGACTCGCGCAGATCGAGGTCGCCATAGAGCAAGGCCATCTGGCCGCCGCCGCCGACGCCACGCAGGATCAGCGCGCTGAGCAACGCAATCAACCCGGCCGCGACGACGCCCATCGCGGCGAGGCGCATGGGACCCAGCGCCCGGAGACCTTCGAGTAAGGCCTTCACGGTTCGGTGCTTCCGCCGGGGGATTGCGGTGCGGGCATGGGGGTGGCTCGGGTCCTTCTGTCGCCGGGCCCGCAGAGTGACGCAAAGGAGTTACTAAAGAGTTAACAGCAGTGAATTTTCTGCATCTTGACGCTTAGGCCACAGGATGGCCCGATGCTTGGCAGAAAAATAAGACAAGGGAGCCCGTCATGCTGGTCTTCGACCTCAGTGCCGAGAAGGTGTTCAACCCGCAGCGCCACGTGGAGAAAATCCTCGGTCAGGTCGGAGAGGGCGATGTCACCGTGGCGTGCTGGATGCCCGGCCAGTGCAGTCCCAACCATCTGCACCCCAATGCGACCGAGATTTATTTTTGTTTCGAAGGCGGCGGGGTGATGCACAGCCCCACGGGATCGGTCGAAATCAAACCCGGCGCCTTCGTGGTGCATCCGCAAGGCGAGTTGCATGAATATGTGAATGGGCCGCAGCGGTCGCTGCTGTTCCGGGTCCGCTATGGCGCGGATATGTCCACCCGCATCAAGGACTGGCCGACGAACCCCGCTTTTGCGGTCAAGCCGGAGGATGCGGCCTACTTCGAGGCGAATCCGCAAGGCTGACAGCGGTGACTCCGCACGGGATTGCTTCGCTGGCGCGGACCTTGTGTTACCATGCCCGCGCCGGAGGGAGTGCCAAGCCATGGAAGACATCGTTTCAGGCGCCTTGTTGTTCACCGGGGAACGCTCGGCGCGCGGCTATCGCATCAACAAGATGGCCATGTCCTTCACCGCCCCCGAAAGCCGGGCCCGGTTCAAGGCCGACGAGGAAGCCTATATGCAGGCATTCGGCCTGACGGCGGCCGAGAAAGCCCTGGTGCGTCAGCGGGACTGGAAGGCGATGCTCGACGCCGGTGCCAGCATCTATCTGCTGCTGAAAATCGGCGCCTGCACCGGTCACGCCCTGCCCCATATCGGCGCGCATACCGCGGGAAGGATTGATTGAGATGGCACAGATCGTCGGCGGTATCGGCTCCTCCCACGCGCCCACTATCGGTTCGGCCTACGACAAGGGTCTGCAACAAGACCCGGTTTGGGCGCCGCTGTTCTCCGGCTACGAGTCAGCCAGGGCCTGGCTGGACGCGCTCAGGCCGGACCTGTTCCTGATCGTCTACAACGATCATGCCAACCGCTTCTTCTTCGACGCCTGGCCCACGCTCGCTTTGGGCGTGGGCGCGGCGCATACCCAGGCCGATGAGGGCTGGGGCAAGCGGCCTTTGCCCGATCTGAAGGGCGATCAGGCGTTCGGCTGGCATCTGGCGCGATCGCTGGTGGACGACGAGTTCGACCCCACGATCTGCCAGGAGATGGCGGTCGATCATGGCGTGCTCTCGTTCCTGCCGATGCTGGCTGGGCCGGAGCTGGCGATACCGGTGGTGCCGATCGCGGTGAATGTGATCCAGCATCCGATTCCTTCGGCGCGCCGGCTTTTTAAGCTCGGCCAGGGCCTCCGCCGCGCCGTCGAAACCTTCCCCGATGATCGGCGGGTCGTGGTGTTCGGAACCGGAGGGCTGACGCATCAGTTGCACGGCACCCAATTCGGCACCAGGAACCAGGCCTGGGACAATGAATTCATGGACCTGCTGGAATCCGACCCGGAGCAACTCGCCAACCTGCCTTTGCGCGACTACATGGAGCGCGGTGGCACGGAAGGCGTGGAGATGATCATGTGGTTGGCGATGCGGGCAGCGATGGGGACGACGGTACGGCGGGTTCACCGGACCTACACCGCGCCCTTCACCACCGGGTACGGCCTGCTGGCTCTGGCGAGCTGACCCATGGCTGATCCGTTTTTGCGGCCCGAGGACGCGACGGCCGCTGACGCCATCGCGGCGATCGCCGACGAGCTGGCCATGTTCGACGACTGGATGGAGCGCTATCAGTTCATCATCGAACTCGGCCGCAAGCTGCCACCATTCCCGGAAGAATGGGCCAACGACGCGCATCGCGTGCCGGGCTGCCAGAGCCGCGTGTGGATGGAAGCACGGTTCCGTGATGGTGCTTTGTATTTCGCCGGCGCCTCGGACGCGGCCATTGTGTCCGGTCTGGTGGCGCTGCTGCTGCGCGTCTATTCGGGCCGCTCACCGGACGAAATCGCGGCCACCGATCCGGTGTTTCTGAAAGAGCTCGGCTTGTTGGAGGCGCTGTCCACCAACCGGGGCAACGGCATCGCCGCCATGGCGCGCAAGGTGCGTGAAATCGCCGCCTTGCATCGCGCTGGCTGAGCGCCTTGTCGCCTGGCACGCGGGTCGGGCTGTTCCTCGGCGCCTATTTCGCAGCCAATGCGGTGAATGGATTTATGCCGCTGTGGTTCGCGGATCGTGGCCTGTCGGCGGCGTCCATCGGCCAGATTCTGAGCGTAGCCTCCCTTTTACGTGTCCTGGCCGGGCCGCAATGGGGCAGCGTCGCGGATCGGTTGGGCAAGCGGCGGCCGGTGCTGACCGGGGCGGCGGTCGCGGCCGCGGCGCTGGCGCTGCTGTATCTCCCGCTGGACGGGTTTGGGGCCTTGCTGATGGTGGCGGCCGGGCAGGGGATCGCGGCTTCGGCCATCAATCCGCTGATCGACTCGCTGGCTCTGGCCCTCGCGCGGCAGGGGCTGATGGAATATGGACCGGTGCGGGCGATCGGGTCCGCCACCTTCATGGTGGCGACCGCGGCGGCGGGCTGGTTGATGACCGCCATCGGTTCCTGGCTGGTGCCCTGGCTGCTGGCGTTTGGCTATGGCGCCGCCGCCGTGTTCAGCCCGTTTCTGCCGGAGGCCGAGACCCCGCCCGCCGCCCCGCGGGCCTGGGCCGGCCTGGCGCTGTTTCGGATCCCCGCCTTTCGGCTGACGGTCCTCTGCACGGCCCTGATCCAAGGCGCGCACGCCGCTTACTACGGCTTCGCGGCGTTGTTCTGGCGCACGCAAGGATTGAGCGACGCCACGATCGGGCTGCTGATCGCGGAGGGCATCGTGGTCGAGATCCTGCTCTTCGCGCGTGGGCGCAAGCTGGTGGAGCGGCTCGGCCCCGCCGGATTGACCGCCTGCGCGGCGGCGGCGTCCTTGCTGCGCTGGTCCGCCACCGCCTTCAGCCCGCCGCTGGCGGTGCTGGCCGTGTTACAGGTCCTGCACGCCGCGACCTTCGCGATGCAGCATTTGTCGGCCATGCTCGTGCTCAGCCGGGCGGTGCCGCCGGAGCGGGCGGCGACCGCGCAGGCGCTGCACGCGGCGCTGGGCTATGGGGCGCCGGGCGGGCTGATGATGCTGCTGTCGGGGTTTCTTTATGCGCGGTTTGGCGGGCTCGTGTTTCTCGCCATGGCGGTTGTTGGCGGCAGCGCCTTGGTGCTGGTGCGCCCCCTGCGAGGACAGTATGCGATGGCGCCCGGCCCACGGGCATGATGCCCGCGCTATGCGGTCCAGGCCGCCAGGCCGTCGCGACCGGGTGACAGCACGCCGCTCCGCCCAACCGCGCTTTGCCCTGGGTGCATGAGGACGGCGAGCGTCGCGGTATCCTCCGCCGGCACGCGCGCCATGGTGCGATCACCGTTGGGGAGGCGGAGGAGGACGGCGCCGAAATCGGGTGTGCCGTCGGTTTTGAATACTACCGTATGGGTCTCAACCGTGGCTGAACCGGCGTCGGCGTCCACGGTGGCGGGCACCGGACCGCGCCGCGCATCCGCCACGCCCTGCATGTCGCGGGAGGTCAGGATCCCGGACATGTCGCCGCCGAGCACGAGCGAACGATGCTTGGTCACGAAACCGCCCTGGCCATACAGAAGACCGAGCGCACCGGTATCGCCGCGCAAAGCCCGCACCATGCCGCAGGCGGCATGCAGCATGTAGTTGTTCAGCGGCGCGCCATGGAATGTGAGGCCGCCGGCAACGGTGGGGAGGGTGTCCTCGGCCAGGCCGAGCTTACGCCGCGCCATTTTCGGCACGACGGGGAAGCAGCTGTAGAATTCGCGGTGGGCGAAGCGGCTGGCATCGCCACCGGCCATGTCCAGGGCAACTTCGAGGACGACATCCTGGGCATGGGCATGCACGAACTGGTCGCGCTGCATGTAGTCCAGGGGTTCTCCGGCCGCGGCGCCCCCCTGGATGGGGATCAGGCGGTGGTCCGGGATGCCGGCGGCGCGGGCGGCGGCCAGGCTGATGACCAGCACCGCCGCGCCCTGATTTACCAGCGGATTGGCGGTCATGAGCTTGGGATAGGGCCAGGCGATCATGCGATTGGTGGGCGAGGCGGTGGCGATCTCCTCCGGCGCGAAGCGGCGGGTCAGCCAGGAATCCGGGTTCTCCGCCGCGACCGAGGAAAACAGCGACCAGAGGCGGGTGGATTCGCGTTGGCCCTCGGCCGGGGTTTGGCCCCAGGCGGCCTGGGTGGCGTTTTCATAGAGCGGGTAGACCCGGATGGGCATGTCGATGCCGTGCCGGCGGACCAGAGGGGCAAGGTAGTCGCGGTTGCGCGGGACCGCGTTGGGATCCTTTTCCGTCCAGGGCAGGTCAATGCCGCGCCTGGCGGCGGCGGCGGCGGTGTGCTGCGCCTCCGCCCCGCAAACGGCGGCGATGCTGCTTTCGCCGCGGGCGATGCGTTCCGCGGCTTCATGCAGGAAGCGCACCGGGGTTTCACCGCCGACGGGGCCATAGTTGCGATAGCGCGGCGCGATGCCAGCTTTGGCGCAGACGACGGACAGGACGTCGGCATAGGGCCAGGACACCGAGTTCACCACGTCCAGCGCGTCGATGCGGGCCAACAGCCCGCCGCCCGCGTCCGCATCCGCGCGTCGCAGCGCCTCCGCCATCAGCGCCGCCGGTTCCAACCCCAGGATGGGGTCGGAGGGGCGATCCTTGACTTCCCCAATGCCGGCGATGACGGGGATGCGCTCGGGGTTCATCAGCCTGCCTTGCGGGCTTCGAAGTCAGGCACGTTGCTCGACGACGCCGCGAGCATCGGCGATTTCGTCAGCGCCAAAGCGGCGGTCGCGGCTTCGTTTTCGTTGATCTTGGCCATCACGGCTTCGCGGGCGCGGTTGAAATATTCACGGTTATTGGCCACGAATTCGCGGGATTTGCGCAGGCCGGCCATGTAGCCGTTGATCTCCGGCACCACGTAGCGAGCGACCATGTCCCAGCTGCGGGCGGTGTTTTCCGGGTTCGCCCAGTCGTGCACGAAGCCCACCACGGTGCCGAAGCCGCCGCTGATATCGATCACCGCCTTGATGCGCTCGATCAGGTCGTCCGGCGTGCCGATGGTCGCGGCGGCGCCGGGTGAGAAGGCCATTTTGTCCACCGCCTCATCCGGGTCCTTGAACGGGCGGGCGCCGGGGCGTTGCAGGGTGGCGGTGATGTATTCGTTATGGTGGCGCATCAGGCCGTCGCGGGCCTCGGCGCGGGCCTTTTCCCGGGTTTCCGCGACGTGCCAGCTCAGCAGCACGCGCCAGTTGGCACGGTCCACGACCTGGCCATGCTTGGCGGCGGCGGCTTCGGCGAAGCTCCATTGTGTCGGCAGGGCATTCAGCCCCTCGTCGGACAGCGACCCGATGGAAATGATGCCGATGCCATGCTTGCCGGCCAGCGTCATGCCGGAAGGCGAGATCTGGGAGGCAACGGCGAAGGGCATTTCCTCTTGCAAAGGGAGCAACTGCAAGGCGGCGTCGTTCATCTGGAACCAGTCGGATTTGTGGGTCACGCGCTCACCCTTGAACAGGCGGCGGATGACGCCGATGGCTTCGTCCTGGCGATCGCGCAGCAGCATCGGATCGACGCCCAGCGTATGCGCATCCGATGCCAGGGCGCCGGGGCCGGAGCCGAAAATCGCCCGCCCGCCCGTCATGTAATCGAGCTGTACCATGCGCTGTGCGACATGGAACGGATGGTGATAGGGCAGGGAGACGACGCCGGTGGCGAGCTTGATGCGGCTGGTGCGCTGGCCGGCGGCGGCGAGGAACATCTCCGGTGAGGCGATCATCTCCCAGCCGCTGGAATGATGCTCCCCGCACCAGAATTCATCATAGCCAAGCTTGTCGAGCTGCTCGACCAGCGCGATGTCGCGCTGGAACTGGAGCATCGGGTGTTCACCGATCGGGTGGTGCGGCGCGAGGAAGGCGCCAAAGCGCAGGCGGGGCATGGTTGGGTCTCCTGATTCGCCGCGATTGATACCCAAGGCGCGGCCATACGCAACTTTCGGTGCGCGTGCGCCCGGCGCGGCGCGGGGACGCCGATGAATTCTATTCCGATGTCATACCATGTTCGCGGTCTGTCACATAATTGCAGCCAAAACTTCATATTTGCTGGGCTATGGCTGTCCCGGATTTTGCCTAAGCACCAGCCTCGGTCCGGAAGGGCCTGGTGTCGATTGGCGGTGGAGAACCGGTTACATGATGAACGGGATATGTGAAAACCGAGCCGGGCAGTGCAAGAAAGCCGCGAGCCGGGAAGTCGTTCCCATGGCCTCCGCCCAGGTCGCCTGTTCCGAATGTGGCAAACCCCTGAAGGCGATCGTCCCCACCCCATCGCGTGGCGGTCGCGGCCGGTTGATGGCGCTCGCCGCCGTGGTCCTCGCGGCGCTTGCCGGCAGCGGCTATTATCTCACCCAGGAGGCGCCGGTTCCGGCTTTCCCCTCTGCGGCGGCCCCCTCTGGCATGGCGCCCGCCGCGCGTTCCGCGTCCCCGCCATCCATCACGGCGTCCTTCCCGGACATACCGGAACCCGTGCGATCAACCCCGTCCGCCTTCGATTCCGCGCCACCGGCGGTGCTCAGTGCGACCGCGGGAGCCCCGGTGGTGCGGTCCGAACCGATACGCCCGATCGCGCCCCTGTCCGCGGCTGATGTCCTGCCGGTGGAGCCGCCCCGCTTGCGTGAGGAGGTCCTGCCAGCGCCGGCCCCGGTGGCCGCGCCCGTGCCGGACCTGTCACGGCCACCGATCATGCTGACATTGCGGGGGTCGAATACCATCGGGTCGGAATTGGCGCCGAAACTGGCGCAGGCCTATCTGGAATTCGTGGGCGATTCCGACGTGTCCGTTGTCCGTGTCGAAAACGTCGACGACGAAGTCATGGTCGTTGGCCATCGCGGTGATCGGCAGGAGGCGATTTACATCGCCGCCCACGGCTCGGGGACCTCGGCCAAGGGCCTGGCGGCGACCAAGCCCGGCGAAATGGCCGATATCGGCATGTCGTCGCGGCGCATCAACGCCGAGGAGCGCGAATTGCTCAAGGACAAGGGCGACATGACGTCCGTGACCAATGAGCATGTGCTGGGCCTCGATGGGGTCGCAACCGTCGTCAATCGGCAGAACCCCTTGAGCGTGCTCACGATCAAGCAACTGCGCGACATTTTCTCCGGCGCGGTGACGGATTGGGGTGACAAGTCCCTGGGCGGCACGCCGGGTCCGATCCATGTTTATGCCCGGGACAATAATTCCGGCACCTATGATACGTTCAATGCGCTAGTTCTGCGCGGGGCGAAGCTGCGCGCGGATGCACAACGGTTCGAAGACAGCGCCGCCCTTTCGTCCGCCGTGGACCAGGACCCGGCCGGGATCGGCTTTATCGGCCTGCCCTATGTCGGTTCCAACAAGGCGCTGGCGGTTTCGGAAAGCGGCGCCTCACCGATCAAGCCGAACCGTTTGACGATCGCGACGGAGGATTACGCGCTGTCCCGCCGCTTGTATTTTTACACGCCGGCGACGAGCCCGAACCCCGCCGTCCGGCGGTTCATCGAATACGCCTTGTCGCCCGCTGGCCAGAAGCTGGTCGATGACAGCGGGTTCATTGCCCTGACGATTGCATCGGAACCGGTGGTGAACACTGCGAGCGTGCCGCCGGACTATGACGCGCTCACCAAGGGGGCCGAACGCCTGACGACGGATTTCCGGTTCAAATTCGGTTCGACCGAAATGGATAACCGCGCTCAGCGCGACACGCGCCGCCTGGCTGACTATCTGGCGAACCGGCGTATCGCGCCTGGACGCGTGATTCTGATTGGCTTTGGTGACAATGTCGGCGTGCCCGCGGGGATCAAAAAGGTCTCGGAAGAACGCGCGAAGGTGGTTGCGAACGAACTCAAGCTGGAAGGGATCGTCGTCGGCCAGACAGCGGGCTTTGGCGCCTTGCTGCCGGTGGCGGACAACGACACCGAACAAGGCCGGGAGAAAAATCGGCGGGTCGAAGTGTTCGTCCGGCGTTAGAGCGGGACCGGTTTAGGTTGAACCGCGTGGGGTTCATCGCTGCCTGATTGATTCTGGCTATCTGGCCGGACCGCGTCTAGCCCATCTTATTCATCCTGGCCCAGCCCAAGCGCCCGCCCGGGTCATATGGTGTCATACCGAAATAATACACCGCGCGCCTCGCCGATGCTTGCCGTGCCGCGTTTCGAACCAGATTTGTCAGGCGTTGGCGGTGG
>CAIXEA010000132.1 GCA_903918315.1 uncultured Acetobacteraceae bacterium
TACTCCGCAAAGCCGATGAGCGCTCCATCGCCGAGGTTTGGCATCGTATCGGAAAGCTCATCGACCATTTCACGCCAGAGGAATGCGCCAACTACATCCGACACTCAGGATATGAACGGATATAAGTCGGACATGCTCTAGGGCCCGTCAGGTGCGTCCGCAACGACCTGGCGGGCGCTCCCGAATTGTTTGATCGCGTGGTTCTCGGCTCTGGTGATGCCACCGCCGCCGATCACGCATCAACCCAACCCGTAGCGTAGCAGCAGCCAGAGCTTCTGCGGTTTGGACAGGCTGACGCGGGTGGACAGGTCCCGCCAGCCTGACTTCTCCAACTCGGTCAGAATGGCGGCATAGGTCGCGCCCATCAGCCGCGCAGGCTTCATGGCCTTGCGGTCACATTCAGCCATGGCCTGCCGCGCGGTTCTGAAATGCTGATGCGCGAAGGCGGCGACCCGCTTGCACACCACGGGCAAAGCCGACGATGTCAGCACCGCTTCGGCCGACAACGGAATGCCCGCATCCTCCAGGAATTCGCGTGGCAGGTAGACCCGGCCGCGATCCGCATCTTCCTTGATATCGCGCAGGATATTGGTCAGTTGCAGCGCCCGCCCGAGGGCATGTGCGACCACATCAGCCGTTTGCGAGGAATCGCCGAAGGCGCGCACCGACAGCCGGCCCACGGCCCCGGCGACGCGATCACAATAGAGATCGAGGGTTTCGAGATCGGGTGCCACGATCACCGTTTCGGCATCCATCTGCATGCCGTCGATCACGGCCAGGAAATCGTCCTGCAGCAGGTCATAGCGCCGCACCGCGAGGACCAGTACCCGCGTCACGGGATCATGCGCCTCTGCGTGATACAATCCGACCACATGGCGCCGCCAGGCATTCAGGCCAGCGCGCTTTTCGGCCAGCGTACCCTCTTCATCGGCGATATCATCGACGATTCGGCAGAAGGCGTAGATGGCGTACATCGCGTGCCGCCGATCGGGCGGCAGCACGGCCATGCCGCGGTAGAACGAGGTCCCCGCGGCGCGAACAATGTTTTCCACCGCCGCCAAATCGGCGGGTGCGGCTCCCAAGGGGCTCATATCGGCGGACTCACCAAAAATGTCGGGCGGCTGACAGGACGGAGCAGACGGCGTCGATCTTGGTCAATTTCACGCGCTCCGCCAAGGGATCCCCGACGGCCAGGCGGCGGCGCAAGCGCTGCGACAATCCCAGGATCACCGCTGTTTCCAGCCGCAACCGCCGGTCTTTGACCACTTCGGGCAATTCGGTGGCGGCCTGATTGAGCCGATCGATCCGGTCGAGCAGAGTAACAAATACCCGGCGCAACGCCGGGGTTTCCTTGCCGGCGCGCAGATCATTCACGCCAGAACCAAAGTGATCGAACAAGGCGCGCGGCAGATAGCAACGATCGAGATCCTTGAGATCCTTGGCACAATCCTGAAGATGGTTCAGGATCTGCAAGGCGATGCACAGCGCGTCCGAAGATGGGTAGCATTCATGATCCTCCCCATGCAGATCGAGCATGTACCGCCCCACCGGCACCGCCGAATACCGGCAATAATTGTAAAGCTCGTCGATCGTATCGTAGCGCCGCTTGGTGGCATCCTGGCGAAACGCGATCAGCAACTCGGTGGCATGAATGACGGAGACGCCGGTTTTTGCCAAACTCGCCCGCAGCGTCAGCGCGCTGGGTGAACCCGTTTCCTGTTTACCGAGCAGCACGGCTTCCATGAGATTGAGCCGGCGTATCTTCTCCGGCGGCGGGAGGAACGACGAATCCGCGATATCGTCCGCGTTACGGGCGAAGGTGTAATAAGCATGCACGTGCGGACGCAGGTCGGAGCGGATGAGCGCGGAGCCGACGGGGAAATTCTCGTCACCCCGATCCTTGCCGGACCAGAATTCGACATTGTCCTTGGCCGCAACGGACGACGCGCTCATGCCCCTGTTCCCTGATAGGCGCGCCCCTTCCAGGCCACTCCTTTCCCACGATAATGATTCACGGCGGAACCGATTGTCGCGGCCATATAGAATACCGCGATCGCCGGCAAAGCCGCTGCCCAGGCAGCCGATCGGCCGAACCGGCGCAAGGTGGGTCCATAGGACCAGGCGGACAATGCCCAAGCGATCAGCCCGAGCCAAAACACGATGCCGGAGCCGAACAGCGCGGCATAAGGCGGCACAAGCCAGGTCACGACCATGCCGATGGTCGTGACCAGCAGGAGCAGCGGCGAATAGCGCAGTTGCACATAGGCGGTGCGGGCGATCATACGCCAGATATCGCCGGCGGTTGGGTAGGGACGGATGGACTTCGCCAACGCGGAATGACCAAGCCAGATCCGTCCGCCCTGTTTCACCGCCTTGGCCAAAGTCACATCATCGATCAAGGCACCCCGCACGGCTTCAATCCCTCCTATCCGACGCAGCGCCCGATTCCGGACGAGGATCGTGCCCCCGGCCGCCGCCGCCGTTGGGTGCAACGAATCGTTCACCCAAGTAAAAGGGTATAACAACTGAAAGAAAAATACAAAAGCGGGGACCAAAGCACATTCGGCCCAAGAGACGCAGGCGAGTTCAACCATCTCCGATACCAAATCGAGATCGTCGCGCTCGGCCCGCGCAACCAATGTGGACAGATGCGCCGACTGATGCACGATGTCGGCATCGGTCAAAAAAATGAAGTCTGCCGCCCCGGCGGCGGCGATGCCCTGGAAGACGGCCCAGAGTTTGCCGCTCCACCCCGCCGGACGGGCCGCGCCTGCCACAACGGTCAGGCGCGGATCGCCGATCCGCCGCGCGATGTCCGCGGTGGCGTCGGTACTCTGGTCATCCACCAGGATCACTCGAAACGGCCCCGGATAGTCCTGGGCCAGGAGCGAGCGCAGCGTGCGGTCGATCGACGCTGCCTCATCGCGCGCCGGCACCACCACGGTAACGCCCGGTCGCGACAGCGGCATGCACGGGGTCAACACCGGCCCGGCCTGCCAGAAGCGGCCATGCCCAAAGATCAGATAGACCCAGATCACCGCCGAGAGGACCGCAAGCGTCAGCATCAGGATTTGAGCATCCCATTGGCACGGAACCAGGCGACCGCGTCCTCCACGGCCTGACGCACGGGGCGCGGCTGATAGCCCAGCTCCGCGATGGCCTTGGCGGAGGAATAATACATCTTCTTGCGGGCCATCTTCAGATGATCCCGTGTCATCATCGGCGGGATTTTGGTGATCGCGGCGAACCATTCCATCACCGCGGCCGCGGGCCATACCACCGCCTCCGGCAGGCAGATCGTCGGCGGACGGCGGCCCGCGACGTCGGCGACCAGGGCCAGAATATCCCGCAGCAGCATGTTCTCCCCGCCGAGGATGTAGCGTTCGCCGATACGCCCCCGCTCCAGCGCCAGCACATGCCCCTCGGCGACATCGTCCACGTGCACGATATTGAGGCCGGTATCGATGAACGCCGGCACCTTGCCCGCCGCGGCATCGCGAATCATCTTACCCGTCGGGGTCGGCTTGATATCGCGGGGGCCCACCGGGGCCGCCGGATTGACGATAATGACCGGGAGGTTCTCCCGCGCCATCGCTTCCCTCAGCGCAACCTCGGCGAGATATTTGGAACGTTTGTAGATACCGACGAAGTCCTCCTCCCGGGCTGGGGTCGCTTCATCGGCCGGGGTTCCGTCACCGATCTGGCCCAGCGCGGCGACCGAGCTGCAATGCACGATGCGTTCCGCGCCGGCCTCCGCCGCGGCCCGGACCATGGCCAGCGCCCCTTCCACATTGGCGCGCAACATGATGGTGGGATCAGGCACCCAGATGCGGTAGTCCGCCGCCACATGGACCACGTAGCGGCATCCCGCCGCGGCGCGGGCCAATGACGCCGGATCGGTCAAATCCCCCACCACGACCTCCGCGTCCAACCCGACCAGATTGCTGCGGTCGCTGGACGCGCGGGTCAGCAGGCGCAGTGCGTGACCCCGCGCCAGCAGCGTGCGCGCGACCGCCGAACCGACAAAGCCCGTCGCGCCGGTTACCAGTGTGGTCATGCGGAATGGTCTCCTGTGATGGCGGTGTTCTTAGACGAACCGCGCCATCCCTGGAAAGCAGTTCCCAAGGCACGCAAGAAGCATGGTTGCGAGCAGAGGAGACTGAGGGTATAGGGCGGGACCCGACGAGGCCGGCATAGCTCAGCGGTAGAGCAACTGATTCGTAACAAACTACCCTGCGCCTAAAAAGTCGTGTTTTTTGTTTTATTTCAAATAGTTAGTCGTGTCGTTGTAGCATACCGAAAACCATGCTACATTTATATTATTGTTTTTGTAACGAAATGAATATGCCCGGCGGAAAACCAGCCAAACCGCGTAGTGTCGTGCCTATACCCGACACCATTGAGACCATCCGCGGGTATCCCGACAAGCTGGTCATCTTCAAGGTGCCGGCCTCGCCGTTTTGGTGGATGCGCTACTACGACGGTAAGCCAATCAAACGCAGCGCCAAGACTACCGACAGGCGCGAAGCGATTAAAGCTGCCAAGGAGTTTTACGAGACCCTGCTGGTCAACAAGAAGCTGGGCGTTTCC
This sequence comes from uncultured Acetobacteraceae bacterium, assembly GCA_903918315.1. GTDB lineage: Bacteria > Pseudomonadota > Alphaproteobacteria > Acetobacterales > Acetobacteraceae > Rhodopila. The sequence goes on from CAIXEA010000132.1 coordinate 4,591, forward strand.
AACAACCCCAAGAAGTCATCCTTCGCGCTGTGCGCTGACGCGGTGATCGCCGAGGACGAGCGCAAGGCCCAGCGCGGTGAGCTGAACCGGCACTACGTCAAGTCGCAGACGCAGCTCATACGCAAGCACATCATGGCGTTCTTCGGCCGCAGCGAGTTGTCGGCCATCGGCTATGCCGAGCTGGACAAGTTCAAGACCTACCTGTTCGACAAGCAGCTGGCAGCCACGTCCATCAAGATCCACTTCGTCGCGCTGAAAAAAATTCTGGATCATGCGCAGCGCACCGGCATCATCCCCACCACCCCGCTTCTTCCAAAGGTGAAGAAAGAGGACAACGCGCGAGGTGGTTTCACCCTGCCGGAGTACCGCGTGCTCCGTCGCGTGGTCCGGTCGCTGGTGGGCACCGTCAGCGAGGTCAAGCAGCGGGTCACCAAGGATGGTGAGGATGCGGATCGCAAGCTGCGCAACATCGAGATCACCCGCGAGATGCA
>CAIXEA010000133.1 GCA_903918315.1 uncultured Acetobacteraceae bacterium
GCCCGCGCCGCCGCCCTGGTGCTGGCGGCCGCCCTCGGCTGGCACAGCCCGGCCGCGCGCGCCGAACCCGCGGCGCCGCCCGACGACCTCTGGCACCGCGACACCATGACGGGCGATTGGGGTGGGCTGCGGGAGTCGCTGGTCAAGCAAGGCATCACTTTGGGCCTGATGGAACAGACTGAGGCCTGGAGCACGCTGCGCGACGGCATCCGCCGGGGCGCGGTCTATGATGGCCTGACCACGGCGACCCTGAAGCTCGACCTCGACACCATCGCCGGGATCCCCGGCCTGACCTTCAATGTCAGCGCCTACCAGATCCACGGCCGCGGCCCGACGCCCAATCTGGTGGGCAATCTGCAAACCGTCAGCAACCTCGAAGCCACGCGCGGCAACAAGCTGTTCGATCTGTATCTGGAGGAGGAATTCCCCAACACCGGCCTCAATCTCCGCATCGGCCAGTCCGGCGCGAATGAGGAGTTCATGCTGGTGAAATCCGCCGCCGTGCTGATCAATTCCAGCTTCGGCTTCCCGGCGCTGGCGGCCTTCGGGCTGCCATCCTCGGGCCCGAACTACCCGCTGGCCACACCGATGGTCCGCCTCCGCTACAAAGCGACGGAGCAGCTGACCCTGATGGGCGGCCTTTACAATGGCGATCCGGCCGGGCCCGGTGCCACCGATCCGCAGCTGCGCGATTATACCGGCACGGCCTTCCGCTTGCGCGACAGCGTCCTCGGCTTCGCGGAAATCGGCTACGACGTTGGCTCCGGCGACGCCGACGGGCGGCCGGGCACCTACAAGCTGGGGGGCTGGTATCACGCCGGCGGGTTCAACGACCTGCTGCATGATGCGCAGGGCCTGTCGCTCGCCAACCCCGCCGGCTCGGGCGTGCCATACCGGCACCGGGGCGACTATGCCGTCTACGCGGTGATGGACCAGACGATCTGGCGCCCGGCCGGATCGAAGGATCGGGGGGTGAATGTCTTCGCCCTCGCGACCGCCGCCCCGGCGGACCGCAACCTCAGCAGCCTCTTCATCGAAGCCGGTCTCGTCTGGGTCGGCCCCTGCGAGTCGCGGGACACCGACATCGTCAGCCTGGGCGTGGCCTACACCAACCTGAGCCATGCCGCGCAGTCGCTGGGATCGGACCTGGTGCGGTTCGGCGCCGCCAGCACCCCGTTCAAAGCGAGCGAGACGGTGATCGAGCTGACCTACCAGGCGGCGGTGACGAAATGGCTGCTGCTGCAGCCGGATGTGCAATACATCATCAACCCCGGTGCCGGGGTGCCGGGCATCGCTTCGAACGGCAAGATCCTGCCCCTGAAGGATGCCGTCGCGGCGGGCATGCGCGCGACGATCACGTTCTGAGGAATGTAACCGAGGCCATCGCGGGCGCGATAGCCTCGGTTTAATCCATCAGACCGCGGCGAGAATCGCTTCGGCCTTGCTGACTTCGAACCCGCCAGGCGCTTCGACGCCCAGATGGGTGACGACGCCGTTCTCGGCGACCAGGGCGTAGCGCTGGCTGCGCCAGCCCATGCCGCGGGCGTTCAGGTCGAGTTCCAGGCCAATGGCCTTGGCGAAGGCGGCGGCGCCGTCGGCCAGCATCTCAACCTTGCCCTCGGTGCCCTGATCCTTGCCCCAGGCGCCCATCACGAAGGCGTCGTTGACCGAGATGCAGGCGACGGTATCGACGCCCTTGGCCTTGAAGGCGTCGGCGTTCTGCACGAAGCCCGGCAGGTGCTTGGCGCTGCAGGTCGGGGTGAAGGCACCCGGCACCGCGAACAGCACGACCTTCTTGCCCTTGAAGATGTCGTCGGTGGAGGTCTCTTTCGGGCCCTCCGCCGTCGCTGCCATCAGTTTCATCGACGGGATGGTGTCGCCAACTTTGATCGTCATGATTTCCTGCTCCCCATTTGGGATGATCGTTAGAGTTGCCGTGTTGAACCAGCGGGCGGAGTCCTACCGCCCCGCGCGTCCAGAGTCACGCATCCGCTGGGGCATGGAGCAAGACCGGTCTGGGCTTGATCGCGCAGCGGCCAATGGGCACGGTTCGCAGGCGATCCTGAAAGCAGGCCATCCGACGGCCGCGGGCTGGATCGCCCGCGGCCCTGAACACTCAGCGCGCGCCGCGGTCGGGCGAACCATGCATCATGCCGTCATGCTTCTCCCCGCCGTGCCAGCCGCCGTGTATGGCGAGGCCCGGCAGCCGCGACAAAGCGGTCACCTTCTGGGTATCATCCAACGACGCCAGCAGGGTTTTGGCCGCGCCCTTGACCGCTGCCTGCGACCGGTCCCGCAGTTCCATGCGATTCACCAGAAACGCGGCCCGATCGTGCGGGGACATGGCCTGCATGGCCGCCTTATCTGGACCAGTATGGGCCGCATGCCGCTCCGCCTGCCTTTGGGCGTGGGCGTCCAGCACCGCCTTGGCATAGGCGTCCCAGACGGCGGCCTGGTCCGCCCGGATCCCGACCTCTGCCTTGAGCGTACCGAGATAGGCGGCGGGATCAGCATGGCGATGCTCATGATGCCAGCGATGCATGCCCGTCTGGCCATCCTGCTTCGTGTCCGGTGCCACGCTCCCCGGTCCGGCCGGTTGCGCCATCGCCCCCACACTCACGCCGCCCAGGGCCGCCGCGAAGGCGGCAACCATGAAGTGCTTGTTGAACTGTCTCATCGCGATGCTCCTGTCATTCCACGGCTGGGTGTTCGCCGTCAGCGGATATCTGGGCCCATTGCGTCACCAGGGTTTGTCAACAACACCGGACTCTGTGGCAAGATGTGTCAGGGCGGCGTTCGGCAACATACCGCGACATTTTTTGCTGCGGCCCCGGCGGCGCGCGTGACTTAAGCTGGCGCCATGAACACCACCCCCCATATTCTGATCGTCGACGACAACCGGGAAATGCGCGAACTTGTCGCCCGCATCCTGACCCGCGAGGATTTCCGGGTCAGCGGCGCCGCGGACGGAAAATCGATGCGGAAAATCCTGGCCGATGCCCGAGTCGACCTGATTTTGCTGGATCTGATGTTGCCGGGCGAAGATGGCCTGTCGTTATGCCGCGCCCTTCGGGCAGACAGCCAGGTACCCATCATCATGATCACCGCCAAGGGAGAGGAGGTGGATCGGGTCATCGGGCTGGAGATGGGGGCGGACGATTACCTGGCCAAACCATTCGGCAGCCGCGAACTGATAGCCCGGATTCGGGCGGTCTTGCGCCGGAGCCATATGGAGCCCGTGCCCTCCACCCGCCAGACATCACCGAAGGTCTATCGGTTCGATCGCTGGACGCTGGATACCGAGCGCCGCGACCTGTTGCGCGACGATGGGGTGAGCGTCCCGCTCAGCTCCGGCGAATATGAGTTGCTGCGCGTCTTGGTCGAACGGCCGCAGCGCGTACTGAGCCGGGAACAGTTGCTGGACCTCACGCGCGGGCGGGCGGCCATCAGTTTTGATCGCAGTATCGACACACAGGTGAGCCGCCTGCGTAAGAAATTGGAGCATGACCCGGCTGATCCGCGGCTGATCAAGACCATCTGGGGCGGCGGCTACCTGTTCACACCGCCGGTCAGTGCGTGATGCACGCCCGTTTTTTTCGCTCCTTGGTCCCTCGCACCCTGATGGGTCAGATGATTCTGATCCTGCTGACGGGCCTCGCCGCCTCTCATCTGGTTGCGAACTGGATTTACGCATCGGACCGGGGGCAGGCCTTGCGTGCTGTCGGTGGCTACGCGGTGGCGCAACGGATCGCCCATCTGGCCCGCCTGGTTGACGAAGCACCCGAGGATTGGCGCAGCCGCATCGTCACCGCGGCCAGCGATCCGACCCTTCGGGTCACGCTGTCCCTAAAGCCCCCCGAGACCGCGGCCAAATCGTTCGACGCCACGGAGATCCCAATCGGCACCTACCTCGCCGAGCAACTGCCTGACGCGCTGTCCGCCCGGTTCCACATTTATGTCGCGGGCCCATCGGGGGCACGGACCAGCAACGCGGTCAACCCCAATGCGAAGACCGGACCATGGAGACATCGTGTCGGCCAATGGCGCGGTCTGCACGCGGTGATTCAACTGACGAATGGCCAATACTTATCCTTTGTCGCGGCACTGCCGGAAACCGGACCATCCATCTCATGGCGGTTTATCGGGGCCTTGGGGGTCATGTCGATCCTGGTCGTATTGACCTCCATCTGGGCCGTGCGCCGGGTGACGGCCCCGCTTGGCATCGTCGTCCAGGCCGCGCAACGCCTGGGGCGCGACGTCGACGCACCGCCGATCGCCGGAAGCGGCAGCAGAGAGATGCAGGAAGTGGCGCAGGCCTTCAATGAGATGCAACTGCGCCTCCAGCGCCTGCTGCAGGGCCGGACCACCATGCTGGCGGCGTTGTCGCATGACTTGCGGACCCCGCTGACCCTTTTGCGATTGCGCATCGAAGGCCTGCCCGAGGGCGAGGAACGCGATCGGATGCTGGCCAGCGTCGGTGACCTGGATGCGATGATCGAGACGACGTTGCAATTCGCGCGCGGAGAGGCCGCGGCCGAAGGCCATCGCCGTACCGATTTGGGCGCATTGTTGTCATCGATCGTCGATGACATGGCCGATGCCGGATTACCGGTCACGATGGAACCATCGCCAGCGGTCGTGCTGGCCTGTCAGCCGATCACGCTGCGCCGGGCGATCATCAATCTGATCGACAATGCCATCAAATACGGGAACACCGCCCATGTGACTTTGCTGGTATCGGAATCGGCGGTCAGCATTGTCGTGGAAGACGAAGGCCCCGGCATTCCCGAAAGCGAACGACAAAGCGTATTCGAACCGTTCCATCGTCTGGAACAATCCCGCAATCGGGAAACGGGGGGCACCGGTCTGGGTCTCGCAATCGCGTTGTCGATCGCGCGCGCCCATGGCGGGCAGATCGTGCTCCGCAATCGGGCAACAGCAGGCCTATGCGCGACCCTCATACTTCCGCGCTAAAAATTCCGCGCCCATGACCTCGATCAATGCGCCGCGTCGGGCATTGCCGCACAGAGCGGTTCCGGGCTAACCTTGCAACATACTGATCGGTAGTATTTGAATATGTCCGGTTCGCACGCGGACATCAGGACACGCTACCGGCCGGATGGTAACGCGGCCCGATTTCGACACCCGATACAGGAGCGACAAGACGATGGTTGCCTCAAGCAACACCCAGGCCCAGGCCGATGTGACGCCGGTTCTCGACTATGACGCCATCATCATCGGCGCCGGCATGTCGGGCATGTACCAGCTGTACCGACTGCGCGCGCTCGGCCTGCGCGTGTTGGTGCTCGAAGCCGGTACCGGCGTCGGCGGCACCTGGTATTGGAACCGTTACCCGGGCGCACGCTTCGACTCCGAGAGCTATTCCTACGCCTTCTCGTTTTCCAAGGCGTTGCTGGATGAGTGGGACTGGGGTGAGCATTTCTCTGGCCAGCCGGAGACGCTGCGTTATCTCAATCACGTCGCCGACAAATTCGATCTGCGCAAGGACATGCAGTTCCGCAGCCGTGTCGCCTCCGCCTATTTTCAGGAAGCGAGCCGTAGCTGGGACATCACCTTGGAGGATGGGCGCCACTACACCAGCCGCCTGATGATCACCGCCGTCGGTCCGCTTTCGGCGCCGACGATGCCCAACATCCCGGGCGTGGACAGCTTCAAGGGCGAATCCTGCCACACCGCCCGCTGGCCGCACGAGCCCGTCAGCTTCGAGGGCAAGCGGGTCGCCGTTATCGGCACCGGCGCCACCGGGGTGCAGACCATCCAGGAAGTCGCCAAGACCGCCAAATCCCTGACCGTCTTCCAGCGCACCCCGAACTGGTGCGCCCCTTTGCTGAACAGCAAGATCAGCAAGGAGGAGATGGAGCAACTCCGCGCCGGCTATCCCGCGATGTTCCAGCGCTGCCTTGAAACCTATTCCTGCTTCCTGCACACGCCCGACACCCGCGGCACCTTCGAGGTGACCCCGGAAGAACGCACGGCGTTCTGGGAGAAACTCTATGCCTCCCCGGGGTTCGGCATCTGGTTGGGCAACTTCAAGGACATCCTGACCGATCGCGCCGCCAACGCCGAACTCAGCGCGTTCGTCGCCAACAAGATCCGCCAGCGGGTCAAGAACCAGGCGGTGGCGGAGAAGCTGATCCCCAGGAACCACGGCTTCGGCACCCGCCGCGTGCCGATGGAGACCAAATATTACGAGGTCTACAACCAGGATAACGTGCAACTGGTCGATATCTCGGAGACCCCGATCGAGCGGATCACCGAGACCGGCATCAAGACCAGCACCGCCGCATTTGACTTCGACATGATCATCTACGCCACCGGCTTCGATGCGATCACCGGCAGCTTCGACCGCATCGATATCCGCGGCACCAATGGCCAGAAGCTGAAGGACCGCTGGAAATTCGGCCCCGAGACCTATCTCGGCGTCATGGTCGATGGCTTCCCGAACATGATGATGGTCATCGGGCCGCATATGGCGCTGGGCAATATTCCCCGCAGCATCGAGCACAACGTGGATTGGGTGACCGATCTGGTGCGCTACCTGCGCGACCACAACATCACCCGCGTCGAAGCCACCGCCGGGGAGGTCCAGACCTGGACCGATCACGTGAAGTCACTGGGCGAAGGCCTGCTGCTCAACGAGGTCAACTCGTGGATGACCGGCGTGAACACGAATGTGGAGGGCAAACAGGTCCGCATCGTCAACCGCTACAGCGGCAGCGCCCCGGACTACCGCGCCAAGTGCGACGCGGTTGCCGCGAGCCAATACAAAGACATGGCGCTGGCGTAGCCGCACCATTCTCCCCCTCCCCTCGCGGGAGGGGGAGAATTGGAAAGTCCTGCCTCTTACTCCGCCGCCTTCAAGGTCACGTTCTTGAACGCCGGCATCACTTCCTTGGCGAAGCGGTCCAGCTGCTCCAGCGCGACCGCCAGCGGCGTGCCGAGCGGCAGGCTGCAGCTGATGCGGTCCAGGCCGGGGTAGCGCTTCTCGATCGCCTTCAGCTGCTCGGTGATGTCAGCCGCCGTGCCGGCCAGGAAGCCGCCCGCCGCCACCGCATCCTCGATCCGCGGCAGCTTGGTCACCGCGGCCAGGGCCGGGTTACGCATCGCCGCGATCTGGTCTTCGCTCAATGCCCGCACGAGGCGCAGCTCGCCGAACATCTTCATGTTCTCTTCGTAGTATTTCCCCGCCGCCTTGCACGCCGCTTCGCGGCTTTCGGCGATGTGGAACTGGAAGCCCAGCGACAGGCGTTCGCCGATTTCGATGTGCTTGCCGGCGCGGGCATAGGCCGCCTGGAATTCGGTCATGTGGCGATCAACCGCGCCGCCTTCGGCCGAACCGCCACCGATGACGCCGCAGATGCCATGCTTGGCCATGAAGTCGAAGGCGCGGGCCGAACCACTCTGAATCGGCTGCCAGCATTCGACCGGCAGGGTCATCGGGCGCGGCACCAAGGTGATGTCCTTCAGGGTGTAGCCGCGATACGGCACCTCCGGCGGGATCGTGTAGAAGCGGCCCTTGTGGGAGAACTTCTCTTCATTGAACGCCTTGAAGACGACATCGACGCCTTCTTCGAACATCTCACGATTGGCGTCCTGGTCGGTCAGCGGCGCGCCGAAGCTTTCGATCTCACGCGTGTGGTAACCACGGGCGACGCCGAAGATCACGCGGCCGCCGCTGAGGATATCGGCCATCGCATAGTCTTCCGCCAGGCGCAGCGGATGCCACATCGGCACGACATTGAAGCCGCAGCCGATTTTGAGGTTCTTGGTGACGTTGACCAGGTGCATGGCCATCATCAGCAGGTTCGGGATGCATTCGGTCCCTTCCGGCTGGAAGTGATGCTCGGCCATCCAGAAGGCGTTGTAGCCGAGGCCGTCCATCGTCTTGGCATAGGCCACGGCCTTATGCAGCGCGCCGGCCAGTTGCTCGTTGGTATAAAGCCGATCGTTGATGGGGGTACCGGTGTAGCCGAGATTCTCCATATCGACGGTGCCGACATAGGAACTGTCAAATTTCGTGATCATTTGGGGGGGCGCCTCCTTGGGGTCTTTTTTGTCCTATCAGCGATGACCCGGAGGATCAACTTTCCGGGCCCGCCAGAAGCTGAGGGCGATCGGTCTGCCGGACGGATCAAACAATCCTTGCTGCGCCGCACAATCGCAAGCAACATCCCCACATGACCGACGCATCCGCCCCCATCCCGGCTGCAACCCTGGCGCAGGCGCTGCTGGCGCTGACCGCGCGCCTCGGGGAACGAACGGCGGAGGATCCGTTCGGCAATCCCGTCATGATGGTCGCCCTCGCGATCACCCGGCGGATCGACAACGCCACCCTGACCTTCGATGAGATCACGGACCTGATCCGGGAACTGCGCGATGACGCCGCCCGGGCCCGCGCCGTGCGACTGGCGGATTATGTCGGCGGCCTCGACCCTGACACCAACGATGCGGTGCTGGAGAGGCTGGCGCGGCAAATCCTCCGCCCCGATCCCAATGACAGCCCGGTGCGCTGGGCCGAATACCGGGCGCAGGTCGAGCGTCCCCGCTTCGCCGCCGTCTTTACCGCCCATCCCACCTTCGCCTTGCCGGAACCCGTCTGTCTGGCCCTCGCCAAAGCGGCCTCTGGCGCGCCCTTCCCCGTCTTCAACTCCCACCGCCCGCCGAAAATCACGTTGGCCGAGGAATTCGCCCGCGCCACCGCCGCCATGCTCAATGGCCGTGACGCCATCGACCGCTTCAACGCCGCCTTGCTGACCGTGGCGCGCGAAACCTGGCCCGACCGCTGGACCGAGCTCACCCCCCGCCCCGTCATCCTCTCCAGCTGGGTCGGCTACGACACCGATGGGCGCACCGATATCGGCTGGTGGGACACGCTGCGGCTGCGGCTGGAAATGAAGCAGCTGCAGCTGACGCGGCTGCATGCCGAAATGGTCTCCCTGCCCTCCGGCGGCGCGCTGGCCGAACGCATCCAGGCCGCGATGGACGCTGTCGCCACCCAGATCACGACCTGCCCGACGCAGCCCGACCCGGCCGCCGTGGCCAGCTTCGCGCAAGCCTTGGTCACCCAACGCGACACCGCCCTGACTACGCCCGCGCCGCTGCTGCCCCTGTTCACCGACGCCATCGCGCAGGCGGAAGCCGACGAACAGCTGCTGCTCTGCGTCGCCCGCGCCGGGCTGGTCTCGCACGGCCTCGCTCTGGCGCATACGCATGTGCGGTTGAACGCGGCGCAAGTGCATAATGTGGTGCGCCAGCGCCTGGGTCTGACCGACCCGCCGGAGGATCCGGCCCGCCGCCGGGCTTTGTTCGCCTCCATCAACGCCGCTTTGGATACGGTTGAGCCGGTGCCGGTCGACTTTGGCGGCATGCTGGCCGAACAGGCCTCGGCGGCGAAGTTGATGATGACAGTGGCGCAGATCGTCAAACACATCGACGGCTCCGCCCCCGTCCGGTTCCTGATCGCGGAGACCGAGACCGGCTACACCCTGCTGGCCGCGCTCTGGCTGGCGAAGCTGTTCGGCATCGCCGACAGGATCGAAATCAGCCCCTTGTTCGAAACCGCCGAGGCCCTGGAACGCGGCGCCGGCGTGCTGGAGGAGGCGCTGCGCAGCCCGCATTACCGCGCCTACCTCAAATCCACCGGCAAGCTGGCGCTGCAATTCGGCTACTCCGACTCCGGACGCTATGTCGGCCAGCTCGCCGCCAGCTATCTGATCGAGCGGCTGCGCCTGAAAATCGGCCAGACCCTGGCGAACCACGGAATCACCGGGGTCGAGGTCATCCTGTTCGACACCCACGGCGAGAGTATCGGCCGCGGCGCCCATCCCGGCTCCCTGGCGGATCGTCTGAAATACCTGTCGCCGACGGCGTCGCGTCAGGCGCTGCATCGCGCCGGACTGACGGTGCGGGAGGAAGCGGCCTGGCAGGGCAGCGACGGCTATCTGCTGTTCGGCACCCCCGATCTGGCGCTGGCGACGATCGCGCGCATCGCTGAACAGACCTACCACCCGGCGGCGGGGCCGATCGAGGATCCAGTCTACGCGGACCCGGATTTCGCGGCGGATTTCTTTGCCACCGTGCGCTCGGGGATGGAGGGGCTGGTGGAGGATGCCGGCTACGGCGCCATCCTTGGCGCGTTTGGCCCGTCCTTGGTAGATTCCACCGGATCGCGCCCGGCGGCGCGGCAGGCGGATGGGATGGGCGCGGCGCGGGTGCGCCATCCGCGCGACCTGCGGGCGATCCCGAACAATGCGATCCTGCAGCAGCTCGGCTGGTGCGCGAACACGCTGCAAGGCCTGGGCGCGGCGGCCTCCCGCCATCCCGAGACCTTCACCGACATGCGGATCAACAGCCGCCGCTTCCACCGGGCACTGGATTTTGCCGCCCATGCCATGGCGCATTCGGATATCGAGGTATTGCGCGCGGTGGTGACGACCTTGGACCCCGGCAGCTGGCTCGACCGCGCCGCCCATACCCAACGCCCTGGTCGGAGGGAGGCGCTGGTGGCGGTCGCGCGGGCATTGGAGCGGCTGGATATCTGGGCCGCGGCGCAGTCGATGTTCCGGCGGATTTCAGCCGATCATCTGGCGTTGCGCGTGGCGTGGCCGGATGCGCCGCGCATGGCGACGCGGGAGGTGCTGCTGCATGCGCTGCGGCTGGCGTTGATCCATCGGATCTGGCTGCTTTCGACCGACATTTCAGACTTCGCGCCGCGCTATGGCGTGACCCGCCCGACGCTGGAGGCGGCGATCCTGCGGCTGGACATCGACGCCTCCTTACGCATCCTGGCCGAGATCTTTCCGGCGGCGGCCGATCCGGCGGGGGGCGCGGATTATGCGGAGCCGGCGGCACCGCGGGGCAGCGGCAGCTATGAACGCGAACACCGGGAGATTTTCGACCCGATGCGCCGGTTGTTCGGTTTGGTGCGGGAGATCGCGACGGCGATCACCCATGATGTCGGGGCTTTTGGGTAGCGCCGCGGGCATTGGTACATTCCGATTCTATGACAGCATTCGGTGAGGGCGCACATCGGGGCATTGACGTCCTGGTTCGCGTCGGATCGGGGTCTCATTCAGGAGTGCCTTCCCATGAAAAACCCGTTGTTTACGATCGCGGCCGCGGCCGTGCTCATGATGAGCGCCGGACTTGCGGTGGCCCAGACCACAACGACCACGACGACGGAATGGACGAACGATCAAGGCAAGACGTTCACCGAATATTCCACGTCGAAGAAGTATAACTCCATCGCCGATCCGGCGATGAAGCCCACCGTCGGCATGGTGTTGCCGGGCAGCGTTACCGTCTACACGCTGCCGGATACGATGCACATCACGTCACCGGATCGTTACCGGTATGCGATCATCAATGATCATGCGGTCGTCGTCGATACAACGACCCGCAAGGTCGTTCATACCTGGGATTGATCGTTCCGGGCTGAGCACTGACGGGTCTGCTGGACGCCATGACAGGTCCCTGGTTTGGGGCCGGTCATGGCGTCCTTCGTTGGGCGAGGGATGATAAGCGGCGTGGGACAGTTACCCGACCTGCGGTTACGTTCCGCAGAACGTCTGGCGCACCCGTTCGGACTCCGCCGGCGGTTCGGCATCGCGTTCCATACCCGGCTGGTCATCATAAGGCCGGGACAGCACCGCCAGCAATTCCTCGAAGGGCCCGAAATCATCGCGCTCGATCGCCGCGTTCAGGGCCGCTTCCACCCGGTGGTTGCGCGGAATGAAGGCCGGGTTGATCGCCCGCATCGCGGTCCGGCGCGCCTCGGGGGAGGCGTCTTCTGACGCCAGCCGCGCCAGCCAGCGCCCGTGCCATGCGTCGAACGCGGTGACATCCAGGAACAGGTCGCGGGCGGCGGCGCCATCGCCCTCCCCCAACCGGCGGAAGGTCAGGGTGAAATCGGCGTTGTTGGCCATCATCCGTTTCAGCAGGTCCTGCGCCAGTTCGTCATCGTCCGCCTGCGTTTGCGCCAGGCCGATCTTGCGGCGCAGGAGCGCGGCATATTCGCCGTGGAAGCGGGGGCCGAACACGCCGAGCACTTCCTTCGCCGCCTCCAGCGCCTTGTCCTGATCCGGGTCGATCAGCGGCAGCAGCGTCTCCGCCAGCCGGCTGACATTCCAGAGTCCGATGCTCGGCTGATTGCCGTAGGCGTAGCGGGCGTTCTGGTCGATCGAACTGAACACCGTCCCCGGATGGTATTCGTCCATGAACGCGCAAGGGCCGTAATCGATCGTTTCACCGGCCACGGAGCAATTGTCGGTGTTCATGACCCCATGGATAAAGCCGATGGACAGCCAGCGCGCGATCAGGCTGGCCTGACGCTCCGCCACCATGCGCAGGAATGCCAGATAGGGCTTCGCTTCCCGCGCAGCCTCCGGATAGTGCCGGGCGATCGCATGGTCCGCCAGCAGCGTCACGGCCTCATTATCCCCGCGCGCCGCGAAATACTGGAACGTGCCGACGCGGATATGGCTGGACGCGACGCGGGTCAGCACGCCACCGGGGAGCATGGTTTCCCGCACCACATCCTCGCCCGTCGTCACCGCCGCCAAGGCCCGGGTGGTGGGCAGGCCGAGCGCGGCCATCGCCTCACTGACCAGATATTCCCGCAGCACGGGTCCTAGCGCCGCCCGCCCATCGCCGCGGCGGGAGAACGGGGTTGGCCCCGCGCCCTTGAGCTGGATGTCGCGACGCAGGCCGTCCTTGCCGACGACCTCCCCCAGCAGGATGGCGCGGCCATCTCCGAGTTGCGGGTTGAAATGGCCGAATTGGTGCCCGGCATAGGCCAGGGCGACCGAGGCGGCGCCCTCTGGCACGCGATTGCCGGACAGGACCGCGATGCCATCCGCACTGGCCAGGAAGGCGGGATCGATCCCCAGCTGCTCCGCCAAAGCACTATTGACCCGGATCAGCTTCGGTTCCGCCACGGGCGTCGGGGCAAGCTGGGCGAAGAAGCGCTCCGGCAGGCGGGCATAGCTGTTGTCGAAGGCGAACTGGACGGTCATGCGCATGGTTCCTGTCGCGTCGGGGCGCGGTCAGCGGCGGCGGGTACGAGACCACCCCATATAGAGGCCCGCCGACACGATTACACCCGCCCCCAGGAAAGTCGGCGCGTCCGGCAGTTGGCCGAACATCAGGTAGCCAACCCCCACCGACCCCAGGAGCTGGAAATACTGGAACGGGGCGATGATATTGGCCGGCGCGTAGCTCAAGGCCCGCACCACGCAGTAATGCCCCAGCCCGCCGATGGCGCCGAGCGAGCAGAACAGCAGGAAATCCATGAAGCTGACCGGAAATTTGCCCACGAAGGGCAGCACCACCAGCATGGCCACCGCCCCGAAGGCGGAGCTGTAGAACGTGGTGGTGGCGATCGAGTCCACATTCGCGCCCATCCGGGTGAGGATCTGATACAGCGCGAAGCAGGTGGCGCTCCCGATGAGAAACAGCGAGGACGGGTGAAACACGGCGGTGCCGGGCCGGATCACGATCAGCACCCCGATGAAGCCCACCGCGATGGCGATGCCATGGCCAAGGGTGGTTTTCTCCCCCAGCATCGGCCAGGCCAAAATCGCCACGAACAGCGGCCCCATCATGCCGATCGCCGCCGCGTCGGCGATCGGCTGATACACGATCGCGGCCACGAAAAAGCAATTCGACACGCATTGGATGATGGATCGCGCCAACTGGATCTTCGGCTGGCGGGTGATGAACATGCTGATGCCCCGGCTTGGCAGGAAGGCCATGACCGAGAACACGACATGGCCGAAAAACCGGGCCCAGGAGACCTCCAGCGTGCTGTAGGTCCCGCCAAGGATTTTCGCGAAGGCGTTCATGAAGGGGAACATCGTGCCCGCCAGGCACATCAGCCCGATGCCCATGAGGATGCGCACCCGCTCACTGGCGGCCGGGCGGGTCAGCATAAGGGGACGCGACAGCTCAACATGGCGCCGCGTGTAGCGCCATTCGGGGCCGCGCGTCGGCTGCCATTTGGCGCATGGCTGCCCCTGCGGCCCGTCGCCCTTTTCCGCCGCCGTCCGCCCCGGCAATATGGGCGGCACAGCAGAGGGAACAACCCGTTCATGAGCGGCATCGACAGCGCCATCAATATCGACGACCTCAAGCGCATGGCGAAGCGCCGCCTGCCGAAGATCATGTACGATTTCATCGAAGGCGGCGTCGAGGACGAGGTTGGCCTGCGAACCAATGCCAAGGCCTTCAGCGATCTGCGCCTGGTGCCGCGCTATTACATCGACACCGCCAAACGCGAGCAGAAAGCCACCCTGTTCGGGCGCACCTATGCCAGCCCCTTCGGCATCGCCCCCACTGGCATGGCCGGCGCGTTCCGCAAGGACGCGGAATTGTTCCTGGCGCAGGCGGCGAACGATGCCGACATTCCTTACCTGATGTCCGGCGCGGCCAATGCGTCGATGGAGCAGGCCGCCAGGTTGGCGCCCAGAAACATGTGGTACCAAATCTATGGTGCCAAAGAGCGCCGCTTCCAGCTCGATCTGGTCAAGCGCGCCATCGACTCAGGCATGACCGTGCTGGCGTTGACCTGCGACGTGCCGGTGTCGTCCAACCGGGAGCGCAATCGCCGCAACGGCTTCGTCCGCCCGCTGCGCATGACCCTGCCGACAATCCTGGAAGCGATGCTGCACCCGGCCTGGGTGATCAACTACTACCGCCAGGGCGGCCTGCCGATGCTGGGCAACTGGCAGCCTTACGCGGCGTCCGGCTCGTCCCCCGATCAGGTCGCGGATTTGTTCGCCAGCCAGACCCCCGACCCCAGCCAGACCTGGCGGGATGTGGAGGCCATCCGCTCGATCTGGAACGGGCCGTTGATCCTGAAGGGGATCATGCACCCCGAGGATGCGCGCATCGCCATTGGTCAGGGGGTGGATGGGATGATCGTGTCCAACCATGGCGCGCGGCAGTTGGACATGATGCCGTCACCGCTGGACATGCTGCCGATGATCCGCAACGCGGTGGGGCCGGATGTGCCGCTGCTGCTCGATAGCGGCGTGCGGCGCGGGTCGGATATCGTCTCGGCCTTGTGCCTCGGGGCGGATTTCGTGCTGACCGGGCGGGCGACTTTGTATGGCGCGACGGCGGGCGGCCTGGCCGGGGTGAAGAAGGCGGTGTCGATCCTCCAGCGCGAGATTGATCTGGTGATGGGCCAGATCGGGGCGCTGAATCTGGATGCGCTCGGGCCGCATTATTTCCTGGAGACGGTGCGGGCGGAGGAAGAGCGGCGCAACACCGGGGCGATGGGGGGGCGGCGCTGACCCCAGCGCTCCCTCAGGCCATAAGCGTCGCCACCAGCGCGTCAATTTCCACCGTCAGGAAGCGAATATACAGGTCCGACACGCCGTAAGGCAGAACCAGCCACTTCCCATGGCGCATCGCCCCGCAGGAATAGACGACGTTCGGCACATAGCCCTCCCGCTCAGCCCCCAGGGACTGGATCAGTGGGGCCTTGGAGCGCGCGATGACCTTGCAGGGATCATCCTTGTCGAGCAGTGCCGCGCCGATGGTATAAGTGCGCATCGCACCCACGCCATGGGTCAGCAAGAGCCATCGATCGCCCAGATCGATCGGTGCCCCGCAATTCCCCAGTTGCACGAATTCCCAGGGATATTCCGGGCGGAGCAGGATCTGGCCATCATCCCAAGAGTATAAATTATCGGAAAGACTGAGATGGATGTTCTCATTGTCCTGCCGTCCGATCATCGCGTATTTCCCGCCAATCTTGCGGGGAAACAGAGCCATGCCCTTGTTGCGCGCGGCGGTGCCGTTCAACGGGCTTAGCCGGAACTCCTGAAAGTCGCGGGTTTCCAGCAACTCCGACCGGATTCCCAGGCCGCTATAGGCGGTATAGGTCGCGAAATAGGTCGTCACACCGTCATTGTCGAAGGCGACAAAGCGGGCGTCCTCGATGCCGTTCTTTTGGGCTTCGGTGATCGGATAAATAACCCGTTCCGACAACGTGGCATCGCGGCCGAAAACAGCGTCGATTTCCTCACCTTGCGGCATCGGCGTCCGGCCCCGGACATAAGGCGTGCGGGCAAGCCGCGCCGCCGGGTCGAGGCTGAGGTCACCCGAGGCGGTCATCGTACCGGAACGGAACGTCAAAGACGAAATATGGCCCTCGCCGACCCCCCGCACGCTCATGATAAAGCGTAAGCCACCCGTTGGCGCGTCGGACTGGTCTGGATGCGGGACAATACTGGGATTGAACAGCGCCGCCGCCTCGAACGAATATTCATTGAGGAAATAGGCGCCCACCAGCCGCCGGCGGGATACGCCCAGGACGGGATGCGGCTGCAACGCCACCTCCATCTCCGCGGCACGGGTATCGAGCAATTCGACAAAAGCCGGGTGACGGTGTTCAAATCCAAGCAGTACACCCGCCAGTTCGACCTCCACGACCTCCGGCGACAGGGCAACGATCCGGTCTACGATGTGGTTGACCCGAGGCCGATCGATCGGGTTAAGATCGCGCGGCTCGACCGAGGGCCGAAATGGACGGGATATGACCCGCCGCGGGTCCGGCCGCAGACACAGGTCATGATGAATAAACAAGGACGAACCGGGTTCAACAAGGGGCAATCGGGGGTCAGGCATGCGACACAAACCGCGCGGCCTGTTCCGGGATCGCTGATATTTTCTTCAACGCGTGCAATTCCGCGAGTCCCAAAAGATAGGACAATGTCGACTCGGCACCCATATTTTCATTACGTCCCCCCGGATGCAGCCCATCCCCACACCCCCCGTTTCTCTGATCGGCCAGTGGCGTTGCCAGGTCATTATGACCCAAGAACCACCTGAATGCGGTAATCGCGCGGGCCCGCCAGGCCATATCGCCGGTGGCCGACCAGGCCGCGAGGCAGGCGGAGATTGTTGCTGCGGCTTCCACGGGTTGCTGATCGAACGGTCGCGGCCTTTCGCGTATATTGCCGAAACTGTCGGTTCCGACCGGCCTGAAATAGCCGGATGGCGAGGTCTGGCACACCATCAGCCACTCCAGCGCACGCAAGCCCGCCTTGACGTAGCGCGGCTCATTCATGGCCAGCCCGGTCTGGATCAGCGCCTGCGGCAAGCGCGCATTGTCGTAGGAGAGGACGTCTTCGAACCAAACCCAGCCCTGGTATTCTGCGTCGCCCAGCCGGGTCATCAGGCGCTCCGCCAGCACGCGGCGGACATGGCGGGCACGGAGATCGCCCGGCGATACCTGGCACCAGGCGTCAAGCCCGAGCAGCGTAAACCCCCAGGCCCGCGGCGATCCGAAAGATTCGACCGGCGGCAAAGCCGCGAGGAACAAGGCCTCTGCCCAGGACAGGCGTTTATGGGCGATCCCGGTCAGAACATGATCCCCCAAGGCCCAAAGCGCGCGCGCATGGCTGTCTTCCGAGCCGGTGCTTTCGAGCCATTGCCGATCGAAGCTCATGAAATTGCGGAACCTGGCGATATCGGGGTTCCAGGCATGCTGGATAAACGCACCAAGCCGCGCCGGCAGACCGTCGGGCAGCCGTGGACCACCGAGCCGCTCCAGCGCACTGGCGAAGAGCAGCGCGCGGGCGTTATCGTCCAGGCAGTAGCCGTGCAACCGATCGACCGTTCCATAACGAGCGTGTTGCAGCATGCCCGTGCTATCACAAAATGAAAGAAAGTGTTCGAGCCGCAGGGGCGGTAACGCGCCGGAGTCCGAAGGGGCATTCAGCCGCCGCGGCGGTTTCGGTTCCTGGATACGGCTTAGGCTCCGCGCTTCGTCGAAGACCGCCGCATACCGCGCCGCCGTGGCGGCCCATGTCATCGTTCGGCTACAGGTATAGGCGCGTTCCCGCATCATATTCCGGCGCGCGTCATTGGTCAGAAGAGCGCCGATCTCCTGGCTGAGTGCGGCGGCGTCGTTGAACGGGGTTAGGATTCCCAGGCCATCGGCCAGCAATTCCGCGGCATGCCAATATGGTGTCGATACGATTGCCGAACCCAGACCAAAGCTGTACGACAGTGTCCCGGAGGTCATCTGCGCTTCGGCCAGATAGGGCGTCACATAGACATCGCACGCGGCAATAAATTGCAGCAGCCGGGGCTGATCGACGAACTGATTGATGAACACGACATGCTGCTCAATCCCGAGCGCGCTGGCGCGCGCCGCGAGGCTGTCGCGATAGGCTTCCCCGTGGTCCCGGATCAAATTGGGATGGGACGCTCCAAGCACGACATAAATCGCATCCGGACAGGCCTGAAGGATGCCAGGCATCGCATCCAGCATTGTCTCGATGCCCTTGTTCGGCGACAGCAGGCCAAAGGTCAAAATCACTTTTCGGTTAGAGAAACAAAGGGCTTCCTTGCCATCGTCCGGGTCAAGGAACGGAACATCCGGGATGCCGTGCGGGATGACCGCAATTTTACCGTCGGGCACGCCGTGAACCCGGCGGAGAATTTCGCGGCCACGCTCCGCCATCACGACCAGCTTCGTTGACCGGTCGATGACCTGGTCCATCACCTGCCGTTGTGCCGGCGTCGGATCGGACAGCACGGTATGGAGGGTCGTGACGACGGGGACGGTGACGCGTGCGAGCAAGTCCAGGATGTGGCCGCCGGCCTCGCCGCCGAAGATGCCATATTCATGTTGCAGGCTGATCAGGTCGGTATCGCTCGCGGCGAGGAATGCCGCCGCCCGGGCGTAGTCCCCGAGCACGTCTTCGCGGACCTCGTACCGCACGCAGGACGGATAATCGTGATGTCGGCCGGTGTCGGTCATCACCACCACACCGGTGTCCCAGTCGGGGCGCGCGGTAGCGACCGCATGATGCAAATCGTGGGTAAAGGTCGCGATGCCGCAATGGCGCGGCAGATGGTTCCCGATAAAGGCCAGACGGCGGATCGGAGTCATACCACCCCCTCCCCGTGCGGCCGGGTGTAGGCGGTGACGGCACGTGCGAAACAGGCCATGACCTGGGCCTGATGCGGGTCTTCTTCCATCTGCGCGCCGTCGGTGTTCAGCCGCCTTAATAAATTGCTGATCGGCCCGGGGCCGGCATAACCAACGACGGCAACGACGCCCAGGTCACCAGTGCTCAACCTGAGTATGTCGTCCCGGACGAAAATCGTGTCACCTGGGGACATCGTGAGGTCTCCGGCGGTCGCGCTGCCGGAAAGCGTCAGCAGCCAGGTTTCGCCCGTGGCATTCAGGCACCATTGGGACCCAGCGGGCAGGTCGAGCCGTTCGAAAACAAATTCGGGGCTGACTGCCAACAGATTGCGGACTTCTGACAGGCGAAGCTGTTCAAACAAGCCCGGCGCTGGTTCGGCCTGCGCGACCGCCAGGCTCTCCTCGATATGCAGATCGCGGCCACGGCCAAAGTCGAACAGGCGGAACGTCACATCAACGCGCTGTTGCATTTCGGCGATGACAATCCCAGCGCCAATGGCATGAATGGTCCCGGCGGGGATGAAGCAACTATCACCCGGGGACACGCTACGCCACAGGAGCAGGTCCGCGATCGTTCCGTCTTCAATGGCTTGGCGCAGTTGCGCGCGGCTCAGATGCTGGGTCAGGCCGACGCCGATCCGCGCACCAGCAGCGGCCTCAACGACATACCACGCTTCATTTTTGCCGCTTGGCAATCCGATTGTCAGCGCATAGGCGTTATTGGGGTGGACCTGAATGGATAAAGGTTGTTCGGCGAACAGAAGTTTCAAGGATAGCGACGCAGAGTCGGTTGATTCGGACTCCCGCTCGTAAATGATTTCGCCGATACGGGCACCGTCATGAGACTTTAGGCTCCATGGGCTAATGTCTCGCATGCCCCATGGCTTTTCGTGCAGCACCTGGCGTGTTCGTTCGATGGGCATGTTCGGTCCTTTATTGGGGCCGGAGCGTCTCGTGCTGGAACGTCAACGGCCGGCATCACTGCCGGCCGCCGTCAGCCGTTAGCGGAACATGAAATTCAGGCCGATACCGGGTCCGTAAACCACCGGCGGCGGGTAATAGTATGGGGACCCGTAGATCACCGGTGGCGAACGGTAATATCCACCGTTCCAGTTATGGTGATAGTTACGGTAGTCGCGTTGTTCGTACCGCCGAACCTGGGCGGAGGCCGGGCTGGCGAGAGCCCCGAGAGCAAAGGCCGCCGCCAGGATGGCGCCCGTTAAATGCCGGGCGGTCATCCGGCGTGTTGGTTGCGTGATCGTTATTCGCATCATGGTGACCTCCTGTGGATTGGCTGATGGGTGCGGTCACATGATGCGACCGCCACCTTGGTTAGCCGCGTGCTGCGAGCGTATGGTGCTCCGACATTTCGAAGACAGTATCGGCGACTTTCTTCTGCGCATCGGGCATCGCCGAGTACAGCGTCTCAAACGACGCCAGGATGTTCTTCAGTCCGTCGACATGCGCCTGGGCGAATTTCTGATATTTCTTCAGATCATCCACCGCCGTCATGGTGTTCGCGGGTATCGCTTTGTTTTCGGTCACCATCTTTTCCATGGCCACGGCATTCTCCCGCATCGCATGCGCGACCGCGGTCCATTTCGTCTCCTGCTCCGCCGTGATTTTCAGAGACGTATGCAGGCTGGTGATCCGCTGTTCCACCGTATCGGGCCTGGCATCGGTCGCGGCGGCCGCGGCTGGCGTCTGCACCACGGGCGCATCGGCGGCGCGGGCTGGGGTCAGCGAACTGGCAAGAATGGTGGCGCCCATCAACGCGGCCATCCCCAAGGTCCGGGTGGCGGTCCGGGTGGCCGGCATGATCAGAGCGATGGATTGGACGAACGATGTCATGGCTGTGTCCTCTTGCGTTTTGCGTTTGAGGCTCCGCGTCGCCGAGGGGCGGTCCGAAGCGAGTACGCTACCGGTCAAGGTGTGGATGCCGCCCCGGAATATCAGCCATCGGGAACTACCTATGGCGGACCGGCCGGGCCATTTATCCAGCGTTGATTTGGATCAAAGACCGACATCCCCGCTTCGGCATGATGGGCCGAACTGGTATTGGAGGGGCGATCCATGGCAATCATAAACGGGGCCGCGACGATTGATCGCCTGCGCGAAGAAATCGCCGGCGTCCGCTATCGAGAAGCGACCGATAGCTTCTGCCGTCTTGTGACCGAGGGCAATCGCCCTCTCAAATCCATGATCAAGGAGGCGATCGCCGCGGCCGCACCCTTCGTGCAGGTGCCGTCCCATATGATGCAACTTCCGAACGGTGAGATGCGCGGGGTCAATTACGATCACACCATCCTGGGCTGGCGCGGGGCGATTTCGTTGATGAACGAACTCGGCGGGACGCGCGGCATTCTGCCGAACATCCAGGCCATGTGGTATGTGCCGCAGGGCCTGAATGTCTGGGAGCAGGTGATCTGCGAATTCCCAGGCCATTACGCCCGCGACGGCGAGCAATGTAACCGCCAGTTTCCTGGCCCGGATGAGCATGTGAACCGCTTTGACGGACCGGCCTGGAATCCGCCGAAAATCTATTTCCAGGACCATGCCCCGATCGAAGACGGACCGGTTACGGATCGCCTGGCGCGCATGAACTGGGCGATTGCCGAAGGTGACAAGGCGGATGCGTATGGGTTGTTCCTCGGCCTCGCCAAGGACCCGGCGGCGCGGGAGCGGCTGAAGGACGCGATCCTGTTCGCCGGCATCACCGATTTGCAGGACACCATTATCAATCGCGGCGGCTATCAGAATATCGGCCACAAGGCGTTGCGGGCACGGGCGCTGGTGGACATCGCCGACTACCTCGGCTGGGACAATGCGCATGAGCTGATCTACACCGTGGTGCCGGACCTCGGCTGCTCGCCACGGCTGTATGGGCTGTTCACCGAGATCGCCAATATCTGCCGGATGGAGCTGCCGAAAAGCGCATCGACCCCGAAGCGGTCTGACTCACCGCTGAATGAACGCGCACTCGATCAACTGACCGAAGCCTTGCTTTGGGGCGGCCCGTTTGAGGTCAACAGCGCCATCATGGGTTTCTTCAAGCGCGGCGCCGGGTTGCTGGACGTGGGTGACGCTGTGATCGCCTGCTTCCAGCGTTATCTGATGGATGTGCTGGAACATCCCAATGCCTTCCTGCATCCGACGCATGCGCTGGATTACATGAATGTGGTGATGTCCTGGGTTCGCAACCATGACAATCCGCATCAGGTGAAGGGCATTTTCATGGGGGCGCGGTTCATGAACGACGCGATCCGTTCAAACGCGATCTATCCCCGCGATCCCGCGACGGTGCTGGAACCACGCCAGCATTTCCGTGCCTGGGCCGATGGCATCGCCCTGGATCGGATGCTACCGATTCTGAAAGAGCATGTGCTGGCCCAGGATGCGCCCCGGTCATGCGCGTTGGTTGATTCGTATCTGGATCGGACCCATGAACGCCACGACCTGCTCGACACCATCACCTATGCCGCCTGCCACTGGCAAAACGACCCCCATGTGATGCGCAATGGCGCGTCATCGCTGGAGGAATTCCGTTACAGCCGCAGCCCCCGGCGCGACGATATCGTGCGTGGCTACGTGAAGCACCAGTCGCGTTATGTGAAGCGGGCTCCGACCCATGACTGTTTCGGTGTCTACGCTCATTATTTTCAACCCGGCCACGCCTGAGGTCATCCCATGAGCCAGGAACTCGATACAGTCTGGCGGCTGCGCAATGCCGCCGCCGTCACCCTCGGCCTGACCGAGGACCAGATGCGCCATGCCATCGAAGCGGCGAGCACCGACGATCTGGTGGCCCTGCTCGAGAGTTTCGCCCCCGGGCGATCCAACGGCCCGGATTGGGCACGAACCTTCGAGCCGCTGATCGAACGGCTTTGGACTTGGCGCGATGCGGCCACGATGGCCGCATTGGCCGATGTTTTCCGCGGCCGCGGCATGCCGTGGATGGCGGTGACGCATGCTTTGACCGCGAACCAGCGGGCTGCCGCGCGCCATCCCGCCTGGGCGCGGCAGCCCGCATTCACGGTCGTCTGATCGCCTCCGGTTCGCGCCAGGCAGCGGTACGGGGGATTACCGCGCTTCGGTCCAGCTTTCGCAGAACGCCAAAGCACAGGTGCTGAACGGCCGCTCTTCCCGCACGCGGGGGAACGGCACGCCCTTGGCCTGCACCCCGTTGCGCGTCACGCGCGCGCCCAACGAGGGAATCAGCACGGTGCAGACGCCGTAGGGGCGGGCATCGGGTCCCTGGTTCGGATAGGTGTGGATCAACAGCGGGTCGCCATTGTCGTACCAGGTCAGGTTGATGGTTTCGTCTTCCGTGACCACGCTCTCCGTCCAGAAATCACGAGGATCGCCGGATGTGCTGAATTCCGCATCGATGACGGGGATCGAGAGGTCCTTCAGCTCCGCGTTCAGCATCCCCTGCACGGTGTTCTGCAGCCACCGCGCCATGGCGATGTTGTCGGAGTAGATGCGCCAACGGTCCTCGGTCAGCTCGCTCTTGATATAGAGGACATGGCCCGGGCCGGCACCGGAGGAAATGATCCGCCAGAAGCTGGCATTGGTGGAGAAGGGCGCTCCATCGGTCTCACTCAGGCGAATAAACGGGTTTTCACCGGTCAGGATCACGCGGTTGGGGTCTGCGGCTGTCATGCTGGGTTCCTCCTGCGGGCACTCTGCCCAGCAGCGATCGGGGCGCGCAAGGGGCGGGACTTGCCAGCCCCCCGCGCCAGGGACGATGACTGGGGTCTGAAAACGCCGAAAGGACCCACCATGACTGACAGCCCATCCCAGGACGTGCTTGCCGAACTGCGCACCATCGACACACCGACGATCACCAACGTGGTCGCGACCTATCCCAAGAACCCGCTCTGCCTGGGGCTCTATAACCCCTGGACCGAGAACTGGTACACCGACACCTCCATCCGCTGCATCTACCCGGAGATGGGCGCGATCGTCGGCCATGCCGTGACCTGCGTCTTCGGCCTGCCGGATCCGAACTACACCGGGCGCCTGAGCTTCATGGACGTGATCGACGCGCTCGATGCGATGAAAAAGCCGACCATCCTGATCATTCAGCAGAAATGGCCGGAACATCTGATGAGCAAGGCGGGCCTGGCCGGGGAGATCATGGTGACCTCGATGAAGGCGGTTGGCTGCATCGGCATGCTCTCGAACGGCCCGTCGCGCGATGTGGACGCGGTGCGGCGGCTGAACTTCCAGATGCTGCTGGGCGGCGTGACCGCGGGCCATGGGGAAATGGCGGTGCAGGCGGTGAACGTGCCGGTATCCGTCGGCGGCATGGATGTGGCGCCGGGCGATCTGATCCATATGGATGAGAACGGGGCGGTGAAATTCCCGGCCAATAAAGCCGAACAGGTGCTGCACAACGCCAAAAAGATGCTGGAGGGCGAAGCCGAACACCTCGCCCGCCTGCGCGCCGCCACCAACGCCGCCGAAGTCCGCGCCGCCGGCGGGTCGTATGCGGCGAAGAAGGCACCGTAAAGTGTGTGCGTCTAAAGACGGACACGCTTTACTTATGTTTGATCGGGCAATTTAACCGGTTTGTTGATCGCTGCGCGATTCAACCTAAACCGGCATTGCCCTGGCACCGCGTGGCAGCCCCCCATCATCCCATGGGGTGGTGGGGGCGACTCCGGCGGCTCATTCGTGCGATGATCGCTCTCGACCGGTGAACAATCGCCGGCTGGAAATCGTCCGGAGACACGCATGCGCCGCCGCCACTTCATGGCCGGAGCCGCCACACTGGCAGCCCGCCCCTCCCTCGCCGCCCCCGCTATCGGCGGCGCGACGAAGACTCTGATATTCGTGCCCACCACCAATCCGCCGAGCTTCGATCCCGTCTGGAACCCGGCCCAGGCGACGCGCACCCTCGGGCTGATGCTGTATGAAACGCTCTACACCCGCGACATCGCGCTGAACCCGCATCCGCATATGCTCGACGGGCATGTCGTGGAGGACAACGGCAAGCGCTGGACCATGACGCTGCGCCGCGACCAGTGGTTCCATGACGGCACGCCCGTGCTGGCGCGCGACTGCGTCGCCTCCCTCAAGCGCTGGATGGTGCGCGACCCCATCGGCGCCTACATCAATGATCGGCTTGACGCGCTGGAAGCACCCGACGACCGCACCATCGTCTGGCGGTTGAAGAAGCCCTTCCCGTTCCTGCCCAATGCGCTGGCCAAGACCCAGCCCACCTGCGCCATGATGCCCGAGCGGCTGGCCCAGGATCCCTATAAACAGATCCCGGAATGCGTCGGCTCCGGCCCGTTCCGCTGGATCGCCGATGAGTTCGTCAGCGGCAGCCGCGCCATGATGGCGAAGTTCGACAAATACGTGCCCCGCCCGGAGAAGGTCGAATATGGCTGGGGCGGCTATCACGTGAAGGTCGATCGGGTGGAATGGCGCGTCATCCCCGACCCCGCCACCGCCGCCAGCGCGCTGACCACGGGGGAGGTCGACTGGATCGAAATGCCCCTCCCGGATCTGCTGCCCATGCTGCGCAAGGCGCCGGGCGTCACCGTCGGGCGCATCGACACCCATGGCGTGTTCCCCGTCCTTCGCCCCAACTTCATCGTCGGGCCGACAGCCAATGTCGTCGTCCGCCGCGCCATGCTCGCGGCCATCGACCAAGCAGAGGAAATGACCGCCGTCATGGGTGACGAACGCGACGGCTGGCGCGCACCCGCTGGCTTTTTCCTGCCCGGCAGTGAAAGCGACAGCGATGTCGGGATGGAGGCCCTGACCAGGCGCCCCAGCCCCGAAGCGGTGAAGAAAATGCTCAAGGACGGCGGCTATAATGGGGAGCGGATCGTGTTCATGCACCCGACCGATCCCTCCGCCTACGATGCCCTGTGCCAGGTCGCGGAAGGCGCCTTCCGCAAGGTTGGGCTGAATATCGAAATCCAGACCACCGACTGGGGCACCGTCACCCAGCGCCGCACCAGCAAAGCCGAGTTGGACAAAGGCGGCTGGTCGATCTTCCCGTCGGGCTTCCCGTCGGTCGATTACGGCAACCCCGTCCTCGGCGGCGGCCTGCGCACCAACGGCAAGGACGCCTGGGTCGGCTGGCCGGAAAACGCGAAAATCGAAGCCCTGCGCGACGCCTGGATCGACGGTGCGGACCCGGCCGAGCAGAAGCGGATCGCGATGGATATCCAGCGGGAATGCTTTGACTTCGTGCCCTATATCCCGCTCGGCCAATATCTGACGTCTGGCGCGTGGCGCAGCAATATCACCGGCCAGTTGCGCGGCCCCGCGCCGGTTTTTTGGAACGTCGAGAAGGGTTAGAGCAATACCGGTTTCGGTTGAATCGCGCAGCGATCAACAAACCGGTGAAATTGCTCGATCAAATATGCCTGCAGCGGGACCGTCCTCAGACGGGCCCGCTCTAGACGCTTCTCCGCGGCTTGCTAATCTCCCCCGGTCATTCGGGGGAGAAACACAGCATGCGACAGATCAAAATCGGCGACGCCACGATCGACGCCGTCATCGAACGTGAAGGGCCCTGGCGCCGACCGGAGCAGTTCTTTCCCATGTATGACGCGGCGGTATGGAACAAGCACCTGCCATCGCTGGAGCCGGAGGTGTTCGACCCCGCTTTGGGCATGATGGTCGTCACCTACCAGACCTTCGTGGTGCGCACCCCGCACCACACCATCCTGGTCGATACCTGCACCGGTGAGGACAAGGGCCATCCGCCGCCGTTCGATTTTCCGGGCAAGGAGCGCTGGCGGAAGGAGTTGTTCGCCCTCGGGGTGACGTATGACAGCATCGACTACGTGTTCTGCACGCATCTGCACATCGACCATACAGGCTGGAACACGACCCTGCGCGACGGGCGCTGGGTCCCCACCTTCCCGAATGCCAAATACGTCTTCCACAAGCGCGAATACGCCGTCTGGGAAGCGGAGCATGCCAAGGGCAACAACCCGCCGGGTACGGTGTTCCGCGACAATTGCCTGCCGATCGTAGAGGCGGGGCAAGCGCTGCTGGTGGATGATGATTATGCGCTGGACGACATCATCACCCTGACACCGACGCCGGGCCACTCGCCCTGTCACTGTTGCGTGAACATTCATTCGCGCGGCCAGAAGGCGATTGTGACCGGCGACATGATGCATCACGCCATTCAGTGCCGGGAGCCGGATTGGTGCCCGGGCGTGGATTGGGATCCGGCGCAGGCGATCGTGTCACGGCGCAATTTCCTGTCCTCGGTCGCGGATACGGGCACGCTGCTGATGCCCATCCATTTTCCATCGCCGACGGCGGGGCTGGTGACCGCGGACGGCGACCGGTTCCTGTATCGCTATAAGCGGGACTGACACGCCTCAACCATCCGGACAGGCTCTGATGGCACGCATCGCGGGCCATCAGAGTTTCTTTGTCATCGCCCCGCCGCGGGATCGTGGGACGCGAATTGTTTACTTGCGCGTTGTGACGGGGCTGATATCCCTGTCCCTCAATCCGCCACCACGAGAGTCCGGTTTCAATGGCACCCGAACGCAAGCACGACGAAAGCGGCTTCACGCTGCTCGAACTTCTCGTCGTCATCGTGATTCTTGGGTTGTTGATCGGTCTGGTGGCGCCGGCCGCCTTACGTCAGCTGGGTGGGGCGCGGGTCTCGGTCGCCAAGCAGTCGATCGAGCGTATCGGCGCGGTGCTCGACATGTACAAGCTGGACGTTGGAACCTACCCAACGGCGGATCAGGGTTTGAAGGCATTGGTGGAAAAGCCCACCGGCGTCGCGGCCTGGAATGGCCCGTATATCAAGGGCGTGGAACCGGTGGACGCCTGGAATCATCCCTACATCTACCGAAACCCCTCATCGCGAAGCGGGCATGATTACGACCTCTGCTCGGCCGGGCCATCGGGCAATGCGTCCAGCAATGATGCGATCTGCAATCCGTAACCGGCCGCAACGCGACATCGGAACCGGCTGACATAATCGAGATTAGCTGAGCAGCGGCCCGTACAGGCGCACCACCCATATGGCCAATGCCAGCCAGGGACCAAACGGCTGCGGCTCGGTCAAAACATCGCCGCCTTGCCGGCGCCCGCGCCGCAGAACCGTCAGGAGCCCGATCCCGGCCAGGGCACTGATGGCCGCGAGCAGCACGACCGAGGGCAGCGCCTCCCACCCCAGCCATGCGCCGCCAGCCGCCAGCAGACGGGCGTCGCCGCCGCCCAGTCCATCGCGTTGACGGTACCAGCGGTACCCGATGGACACGGCCGTGAAGCTCAACCAGCCCGCCACGGCGCCGAACAACCGCTCGCCGACAAGGTCAGGCGCCTCGACCACTGCCAAAAGCAGGCCGAACGCCAAGAGGGGGAGTGTCAGGACATCGGGCAGGATCATGTGTTCGGCGTCGATCCAGGCCAAGGCCAGCAGTCCCCACCCCAGCACGCAGTCCGGACCAGCGTCGGCCCCGTCCACGGCCACCGCCCAAAGAGCGATGAGGAAGGCCGCCATTTCAATTTGAAAATGGAATGGATCAATGCGCGCGCCGCAATGCCGGCAACGGCCTTTCAGCCAAAGAAAAGAGAGGATGGGGACCAGATCGCGCGCGCCCAACGCGGCGTCACAGGCCTCGCAGTGCGATCGCCCGCGCACGACGCTCATGCCAGCGGGTAAGCGCCGCACGAGCACGCCCAGGAAGCTGCCGATGAAAGGCGCGACCAGCAGCAGGATCACGGGATGAACGGTCAACGGCAAGGCTGACGGCGGTTGTGCCCGCTGGCAGTCAAACGCGCGCGGGCGGGGTCACGCCGCGCCGTCAGCATCGGATCATCATGGTGCGCTGAGGCGGCGTACGGCGCGTTGCACGGCACCTCGGATCGCTCTGTTCGGGTCAGAGGAGCCGGATGGCGGCTCCGAACGGGTCAAAGACGTCGAGGCATCAGCATGCCGAAGCGCGTCCCTGAGATCCGCCGTCAAGGCCCGCGCATCCGCCTGATCCCGGATCACATGCGGTGTAATCAGCACCAGAAGTTCGGTCCGCTGGCGAGAATTGTTCTGGGTGCTGCCGATGAGGCCGAGCAGGGGAACATCCTTAAGCCAGGGAATACCGTCATTGCCCCGGCTGATGGAGTCGCGAATGAGACCGGCCAGGCCGATGGTCTGCCCATCCTGCACGACAACGCGGGACGATACCGTCCGGGTCTGAAAAGTCGGGCTATCGATGCCCGAGGCCTTGGCACTGGTCGTGTCGAGATCGCTGACCTCCTGCGAGATATCGAGCGTCACCTGACCACCGCCATTGACCCGCGGCGTCACCTCCATGATCACACCCGTCGGCTGATAGCCCACGGAGTTTACCACCGGTGCGCCCGTTGTCAGGGTGCTCACCGCGCTGGCCGTGAGATAGGGCACGAGCGAACCGACCTGCAGTCGCGCGGTGTGGTTATCAACCACGGTGATCTGCGGCGAGGACAGCACGTTGACCGTGGTCACCGATTGCAGCGCTGACAGGGCCAGCGGGGCGCCGCCCGGGCCAGACCCGCTCAACAGAAAGCCGGGGAATGTGGTGCCTAGCACCGTGGCCGCCGGTGAACCGACCGCCGCGGTCGCGGCGTTGAAGATCCCATTCACGTTCTTCCCTTGGAAGAAGAACTGCGTTCCAAATTTGAGGCTATCGTTCAGCGTGACCTCCGCGATCATCGCATCGATTCTAACCTGCATTGGAATGATATCAATTTTGCGCAGCATCCCTTCGATGGTTTCTTCCTCGCGTGGTGTCGCATAGGCGAGAATCGCATTGTTCTGCGTATTCGGCAGGATCCGCATCAGGTCGGCGCCGTCCTCCCCGGCGCTTTGGTCCAGCCCACCCGACAAAGGGTTGCTGGCCACGGCGCCCAAGGGGGCCGCGGAGGCATTGGCGTTCGATTTGCCCAGCGAACCCAATCCGCTGCTGGCGCCCCCCGAGGCGAGCCCGCCAGACGAACCCAAACCGCCGGACGCCAATCCGCCGCCTTGTCCCAGACCTCCGCCCCCGGCACCGCCGCCGGATCCCAGGCCGCCCGATCCAATGCCGCCGCCCATTTGCCCGGTGCGGCCGGCACCGCCCTGGGCAGCCGTCAATCCGGTTTCCTCCTGAGCGGTGACGTTGTTAGGCGTGAAGGCCATCTGCAACGTATGAGCGATGCTTTGGGCGCTGCTGTTTTGCAGATACAGCACGTGCCAGCTGCGCACGGTATTGCGGCGCTCACGCTCGATCAACGCATGCACTCTGCGGGCGGCTTCGATGTATTTGGGTTGCGAGGAGATCACGAGCACGGCGTTCAGCCGGCTCAATGGCACAACCCGCACGAGGCCCGATAACGCCGCCCCGCCCTTGCCCTTGAACGATTCCTGCATCGCCTCGGCCAGGTCCCGCGCGCTGCCAGAGGTTGTCGGCAGCACCGCATAGGATTGGTTTGCCAGAGTGTCGACATCGAAGCTGTTCACCAACTCCGTCAGGGCCTGGACCTGGCCTGGATCGCCGCTGATCAGCAAGGCATTCAAGCCCATTTCCGCCGCGACCTTGGCATTATTGCCAGCCAAAGGCTGCATGACCTTGGCCAATTCTTCAGCCGACACAAAGCGCAGCGGAACAACCGCACTGCCGGCCGCACCAGCCGAGGCTTCCGGGACGACACGGTACAGTCCGTCCACCTGCGCCAAGGTCGCGCCGGCGCCGGCCAGCATCGTCTGCAACGTTGGCAAAACCTGCGCGGCGGTCAAAGGTTTGGCCGTATGCAAGGACACCGAACCGTGAACCGCCGGATCGATGGTATAATTCACGCCCAGCATGCCACCCAGCACCTGCGAAACGACCTCGCGGATATCGGTATCGGCGAAATCGAGCGAGAACGTCCCGTTGGCACCCGGAATTATGGTGTGGTTCGGGCCATTCTTCGGCGCCGCGCCAAATGACACTTCCGCGGGAAGCGGCTGATTGGGCGTGCCAACCTTGCCACTGACCCGCGGGTTGGACATGAGTTCGTTCACCGAGCCCACCACGGGTGGGACGTCCCGATCACGGCGTGTCTCGCAACCCACCAAAAGCATCAAAGACGCCAACAGAATGCATCCCGGTCCGGCGAACGGCGGCGTGCGTGTCATTGCCCAAACCTCGGCGCGGCAATCGGAGCCCGCTGCTCCGTCGTTTTGGCGAATGTGGGGTGCAAAACCTGCTCTCCTTCGGTTCCGATGACGGTGACCTGTCCTGGTTCAATAGCGCGGACCGTGAAGCGGCCAATCGCCGCCCCGATCGAGACGCGCACCGGCTTGCCATTCGGGTCGGTGAAGATGGCATGACGCGCGGCCGGTCCGACGACAATGCCAGACAACCGCGGGAGCCCATCGAACACGACGCCAGCGGCCGCGCCTGGTTCCGGCCCTTCCTTGGCCGCCGGCATCCGCCGATCGGCGCTAAATAAAGGACGTTCCAATAACCGTTCCGCGCGGTCGGCCAAAGCCCCCGGAGAAAACGCGCCCCGGGCACCCGCCACGGGCGGCATGGCCGGCATCGGAGGCACGGGTGATCGAGCCGCGGTCATGTCGTCCGCCGTCAGAATCTCCGCGCCGAGGAGCGCGGCGAAAACCATCCCCAACGCCAAACACGTCAGGACGCCCGTGCCGACGAAGGCGCCGGAATACGTTGCGGGCTTCATGACGCCTCCGCCTTGGCCAGCCTGTAGCCAGTCACGGTCAGGCCGACATCGACCGGCAACGCCGGATCGCGGGTATTGCCGGGCGGCGCTCGGAGCTGCAAGTCGTCGGTTACGAGCGGTACCTCGGATTCCGCCAACGCGACGAGCAGCCCAACAATGGCACGCCAAGGCGCATTGACCGTGATCCGCACGGCGACCGAGCGGAAGGCCCCAACGGGCTGGGAAGGGAGAATTTCCGCGCTGCCGATACGCAGGCCCGCCGCCGCCGCCATGGCGTCGATTTGTTGCTGCAAGGCCGCGGCGGCCAGCGCATCCGTCGCCCCCGGCAGGACCGCGGAGGCGGGGATGGACTCCCCGGCCGATGCCGCCGCGATCTTGCGCAGCGCCGGCAGCGTCTCAATCAGTCCGGCCATCCGTGCGGCCAGGGCATTTTGCCGCCGAAGCGTTTCAGCGCGGTCGTCGTACCAATCCCACAGCGACGCAACGGCACCCAGCCATATCACGATCACCGCGATCACGGTCATCCCCAGGGCGAGCGCGCGCCCACGAGGGCCATCGGGGAGAGAACTGGCCATGCTCAGGACCCAAATCCGGCTTGAATGGTGAAAATATCAGTTCCATTCTCGGCCCTGACCACGGGCGCCGCGAAAGCCGGGTCCTTGAGCCGTGGTTCGGCCGCCAGCACGGCGATGAGCTTGGAGGCCGCGGCCGCGCGTCCTTCCAACACCAGCCGGGTCTGATGCAGGCTAAGGCTGGTCAGCCATGTGTCGTCCGGCAGGGCGTCGGTCAGCGTGCCCAGCACCTGAACCGCGAGCATCGCCTTTTCCCGGAGCACCGCGATTTGCCCGGCGCCCGCTGCCCCGGACAGAACGCGGCGTCGCAGCGCTTCAACCTCCTGCACCCGCGGACGATAGGCCGCGATGCGGGTTTCCACCTCATTGAGTGCGAGGGATTGACGAACCAGCGGGAAAACAAGGACCGCCGCGGCCATGACCAGGCAAAAAGCCGCGCTCATCCGGGCCGCGCGCCTGGCACGGGCGAGGCGTTTGGGATCGGGGGCCACCAGCGAGATCTGCCGCTGGTGGCGATCCGGCCCCACGCCCTCCAGCGTATCAGGGGCGGCGCCGGCGGCGCGCAGGGCTTCCAACCAGGGCGATACCTGTGCCCGTATCGCCAGTGCCATCTCCACCCGCACCAGCCCCTGCGCGCGATCATGCGCCAGCACGCGGTGGGAGAAAAACACCTGATCGGGGGTGAACGGCGTCAGGCGATCCATTTCATAGCGCAGCACCTGATCGAGGTTCGCTTCCGCTGCCAACGGCAAAACGACCTCCCGGACCAGCAGGGGGTCGGGCAGGACCATCACCAATCCCTCGCGCGACTTCCGGTCCGCCAGCACCCCTCGCAGTTCGTCTTCGCCGGCATGGCCCGCGGATGCAGGCTGCAACCGCCCTTTGACCCGCCGCATCAGACGGAACCCGTCGGCTTCAGGGGTCACCAAAATGGCATCCCGATCCCCAAAGGCCCGTCGCTGAAGCATCGGCGCCATCAGCTCCGACATTTGCCGGGTCCACCATGCGATCAGATCAGCAAGCATATTCATCAAGACCAAGGCGTTTCAGGGGGCGGGACCACAGGGAACGGAAGCTATAAGCAAGACACCGCGCGACTGGTATAGAGTTTGTCATAATAAAGAACACCCCACTCGCACCCCACACCTGCCTTCCACTTGGCGCCCCCAGCCAAGGTTCCACCGTCAGCGTCTCAAGACCATCTGGAAAACGGGGTTGAGCGGTCAAGATATCGAGAGCGGCCGGTGATCATAACCGGCAGCGGCCCGTTCACGCGGCATCGCCGACCCATACCCGCCCGGTCAACCAGTCGACGCGAACGATCCGCACGCGGCCGCCCGCGATCAGGCGAATGACGCCGCCTGAACTGCTGCCATCCGGCATGAACCGGACCGATGCGGCGGCATCGATTGTGACCCCACCCTTGGCCGACAGCCGCCTGACCACCCCATCCAACAAAAAACCAAGCCCATCCGCGGTCGCGGTGAATCGTACCGGCCGATCCTGCGCGATCGCTAGGGCCCGGGCGCGGCGGAGCGTTTCGGCTGAAATCCTGCGACCACGGATAACGACAGAGCGATGATCAACACGACCACCAGCATCTCAATCAGTGTGAAACCCGGCCGTCCCGACAGAGATTTACTGCGCGAGGTCATTCAGACTCAGCATGGCCAGCAACAGGGAGGACACGATGCCAGCAATCACCAGGCCCATGCCGATCGTGATCGCCGGCGTCAACAAGGACACCAGCCGCTGCGTGGACATGCGGACGCTTTCCTCATGGATCGCAGCCGCGCGCAGCGCCATCGGGCCGAGTTGGGCGGTTTCCTCCCCCAGTCGCAGAAGGTGGACGAGGCGCGCCGGAAACAAGCCGGAACTGGCCAGTGACGCGGACAATCCGTCCCCGCCCCGGGCGCTGGTGGTGGCACGGTCGATGGCTTCCGTCCCCGCGGCATTGCCCAGAACCTCCCGCGTGATGGTCAGGGCGGTGATCAAGGAAACCCGGTTATCGAGCAGGGTGCCGAGCGTGCGGGACAAACGAGCGGCCAGGATCTCCCGCGACAATCCACCAATCACGGGCAGTCGCAGTTTCAGCCGATCAAACGACAGGCGAACAGGCGGGCGGCGCAGGAGGGCCCGGCCGGCAAGGATCGCACACAGCACGCCCGTCAGACCCCACAGACCATATTGACTGACGGCATCGCCCGTCGAAATCAGGAACTGCGTCGATGCCGGCAAGGCCGCGCCACTTTGTTCGAACAGAGGTACGAACTGCGGCAGCACCTGCACCAGCAAGAGCACGATCGCGCCAATCGCGGCCAGAACGAGGAGAACCGGATAGATCAAGGCGGAGGTCACGGTCGCGGTCAAAGCCCGCTCCCGTTCGAGCAGATCGGCCAGACGTTCCAGCGTCGGTGCCAGGTTCCCACCCGCCTCACCGGCGCGCACGAGGCCGACATAGAGCTGGGAGAAACTGCGCTTTTGGTTCCCTAACGCGACGGCGAAGGCCGAACCGTTGCGCACCTCCTCCCGCAGGGTGTCCAGCACGCGCCGCGCCCGGCGGTTTGGGGCGGTCTCCACCAGAAAGCGAAGCGCGCGATCCAGGTCCTGCCCCGCACCCAGCATTGTCGCCAATTCCCGGGTCAGGTCAGAGACCTCCTGACGGGTCAGCGCCTCCCCCCTGCCGATGAACGCGGGAACCAGCCCCCGGATCCCGGCATTTGTCTGCACCACCGACAGGGGCAAGGCACCGTCCCGGCGAAGCCGCTGCAGGATCACGGTTTCGTCGGCGCCTTCCAGAACGCCATTGATCGGCCGGCCGGCGCGGTCGATGGCTTCGAAGCGCCATTCAACCATCAGATATCCGCCTGTATGCTGCGCAGGACTTCCTCGATCGTGGTGGTGCCGTCCAAAGCAGCCGCGATCCCCGCGCGAAACATCGTGGTCATCCCCCCCGCGACCGCCGCTCGTTCAATCTCCCCATGATCCGCCCGCGAGAAGATCAGCCGCTCGACCGCTTCATCGGGTTGCAGGAATTCAGCGATCGCCTGACGCCCGCGATAGCCGGTGCCGCGGCAGGCGGGGCAGCCAACGGGATGCCACAGCGTGATCCGTTCGCCAGGAGACGTGAGACCGAAGCGGGCGACCACTTCGGGCGCCGCCTCCGCCGGGCGGCGGCATGTCTGACACAGCCGGCGGACCAGCCTCTGGGCCAGGACCCCGCGCAGCACGGCGGTGATGAGGTAGTCTTCCAGCCCCATGTCGCGCAGGCGGGTGATCGTGGCGGCCGCGGAGTTCGTATGCAGCGTCGACAGCACCAGATGCCCGGTCAGTGCCGCCTGCACCGCGATCTGCGCGGTCTCGATATCGCGAATTTCACCGACCATGATCACGTCGGGGTCCTGACGCAGAATGGCACGCAGCTGGGCGGCGAAGTTCAACCCGATCTGCGGGCGAACCTGAAGCTGGTTGATCCCCCGCAGCTGGTATTCGATCGGGTCCTCGATGGTGATGACTTTGCGGGTGACCGCATTCAGGGCCAGCAATCCAGTATAGAGTGTTGTCGTCTTGCCCGACCCGGTCGGGCCCGTGACCAGCACGATGCCATTCGGCAGGCTGAGCGCGTGCGACATGCGCTCCACGACCGCCGGCGCCAAACCCAGCTTTGCCCAGTCGAATGCCACCGCGCCGCGATCAAGCACGCGCAGCACGACACTTTCACCATGCATGGAGGCAACGGTGGACACCCGAAAATCCACGTCCTGCCCGCGCACCGCCAGCCGGATGCGCCCATCCTGAGGTAACCGGCGCTCGGCGATGTCGAGTTTGGCCATGATTTTCACGCGGGAGACGATCGCGGCGGCCAGTCTGGATGGCGGGGTTTCCACTTCCTGTAACACGCCATCAAAGCGGTAGCGGACCCGCAATGCGTCCTCGAATGGCTCGATATGAATATCTGATGCGCCGGCTTCAACAGCGCGGGCT
Organism: uncultured Acetobacteraceae bacterium; assembly: GCA_903918315.1. Taxonomy (GTDB): domain Bacteria; phylum Pseudomonadota; class Alphaproteobacteria; order Acetobacterales; family Acetobacteraceae; genus Rhodopila. Next base: position 36,208 of record CAIXEA010000133.1, read on the forward strand.
ATGATCTGGTTGACCATGCGGATGACCGGCGCCTCACTGGCAAGGTCCTTCAGGCGTTCGGCATCGGCCTCGACCGGGCCTTCATCCGCCCCGTCCGGCTGCGGTTCGGCGGTCTCCGGCAGCAAGCGGGTCAGGGCGGCCTCCAACTCCACCGGAACAGCGGCACGCACAACGATACGTCCCCGCGTGGCGCTCTGGATCGCGACCGGGGCAAATCCATCCAACGGGTCCGCCACCGCGATGGGCAAGACACCGTCAGAATCGGGTTCCAATGGCACAACACGCGCACCACGCAGAAAGCGGGGGGTCAGGGCAGCAGCCCAGCCGGGGACGCGGGGGGGATAATCCTCTGGTGTCACGACAGCGGTATCCAGCAGGACCGCCGCGGCTTCGGCCAGTTGCCGCTCACTGACGAGGCCGAGTTGCAACAGCACGGCGTCGAGCCGTTGACCCGACTCGCCGGCCACACGGCGTCCCCGTTCCAACGCGCGAACATCGCAGCCCCGGTCGACGAGGACGGTCGCGAGATCATCAACGGATGGTGGGATAAGGGGGTTGCTCATGAACAGTTCCTATGACCCGCCCAAGCTGATGACTTCAATGACCATCTGAGGCATTTAATCGTGATCGACCAAGAGCACTGTGAGCGGCCCGCGAGTGATGGCATCGTGCCAACGCCTTGGCAATCACCGCCCTGCGGGGGGAACCGGCCTCCGCCGGGGTCGCGATCAATGGGCCAGCCACAAATTGTCCGGGTCAAGGTTGATCTTCCCCCTCGTCCAGGGAATGCTGCCCCCATGCCCATACTCACAGGATCGGCCCGACTCGCGGGCATCATCGGTTGGCCCGTCAGCCACTCTCGCTCGCCCCGGCTGCACGGGTTCTGGCTGGAGCGGCATCAGATCGACGGCGCCTATGTTCCACTGGCAATCCGCCCGGACGACTTTCCGGCCGCGATCCGTGGGCTCATGCACGCGGGGTTTTCTGGCGGCAATGTGACAATCCCGCACAAGCTCGCGGCTTTTGAGGTATGCGATACGGTCGACGAATCCGCGCGGCGCGCCGGCGCGGTCAATCTGCTGGTGTTCAAGAACGGAAAAATCTCCGGCTCTAACACCGACGGTTGGGGCTTCATCGCGCATCTGCGCGCCAGCGGCGTTGATCCGGCGGCCGGGCCGGCCCTGATCCTTGGCGCCGGCGGCAGTACGCGGGCGATCGTGCCGGTCCTGATGGACCTCGGAATCACCGTGACCGTGGCGAACCGCACGCGCGCGCGCGCGGATGCGCTGGCCAAGGATTTCCCTGGTCTCAGGATCATCGACTGGGCGAACAAATCGGACGCGGTTCGCGATCACGCGCTCGTGGTCAATACGACCTCGCTGGGCATGCACAATCAAAACCCGATGGAGATCGATCTCAGCCACGCGGCACCTGGTACGGCCGTGGTCGATATCGTCTACGTGCCTTTGCAAACACCCCTCCTCGCCCAGGCCGCGGCATGCGGACTGCGGACGGTGGATGGGCTGGGCATGTTGCTGCACCAGGCCGTCCCCAGCTTCGAGGCCTGGTTCGGTATCCGCCCCACCGTGGACGACGCATTGCGCCGTTTCGTTGCAGCGGATCTGTTGGGATCATGAAAGTCATCGGCCTGACCGGCGGCATCGGCATGGGAAAATCCACCGCCGCCCTGGCCTTCAAGCGCGCGCGCATCCCGGTCTTCGACGCCGACGCGACGGTTCATAAGCTGCAAGCCCCAGGGGGCCGGGCGCTGAAGCCCATCGCGGCCTTGTTCCCCGGCACCGTGAAGAACGGGGTTCTCGACCGTGGCGCACTTCGAGCGGCCGTGCTGGCGAACAAACCGGCCTTGACCCAGCTTGAACATATCCTGCATCCGATGGTCCGCCAGGAAGAACGCGCGTTTCTGGCACGAGCACGCCGCGCGGCCGCGCCCGCGGCCGTCCTTGATATTCCGCTGCTGTTCGAAACCGGCGGCCGGACGCTCAGCTTCTCGATGGTCGTCTCAGCGCCGAAGTCGGTCCAAATCCATCGCGTCCGCCTGCGCAAGAAAATGAGTCAGGCTGACATCGAAAACGTGATCGCCCGCCAAATGCCGGATGCCGAGAAGCGCCGCCGGGCGGACATCGTCGTGCGCACCGGGTTGTCGCGCTTTCACACACAACGCCAGCTGCGCCGCATTATTCAAGGGCTGCGGCCATGATCCGATCGGTGCTGTTCGACACGGAGACGACGGGGCTGGATCCCCTCACCGGGGACCGGATGATCGAAGTCGCGGCTCTGGAACTCCTCAACGATCTCCCAACGGGCGCGTATTTTCACGCGTTGGTCGATCCGCAACGCGATATCCCCGCCGACGCCACGCGCGTCCATGGCATCACGGCGGCGCAACTCGCCGGCAAACCCTTGTTCGGTGATATCGCGGACGCGCTGCTGGCATTTTTTGGCGACGGTAAGCTGATCGCCCACAACGCGCCATTCGATTTCGGCTTCATCAATGCCGAGCTCGCCCGGGTCAACCGTCCGTCCCTGGACAAGGCGCGGATGGTCGACACCTTGGTCATGGCCAAACAGCGCTTCCCGGGCATGCCCGCAAGCCTGGATGCGCTGTGCCGGCGGTTCTCGATCGATTTATCGGCTCGCACCAGCCACAATGCGCTGTTGGACTGCAAGCTGCTTGCCGAGGTCTATATCGAGCTGACCGGCGGACGCCAAAGAGGCCTGTCCCTGGCAAGCAACAAGGGACCGACCGCGATCACCGTCTACACCCATACCGGCGAACGGACTCCGCGCCTGATTCAGCCATCGGACGCTGAACTGGCCGCCCATGACGCCTTTGTCGGCAAACTGAAAGAACCGTTGTGGCGGGCTGCCTGACCCGGTAACCCGCCACTGGAGCGTGTCCGTCTCAAGACGGATACGCTCCAGCCATATTTTATCGAGCAATTTCACCGGATTGTTGATCTCTGCGCGATTCAACCTAAACCGGTATTGCTCTCAGTATCAGGCGACGATGCCGGCCTGACCAGCCGCGGCCCGGCGCGACTGCCACAACGCCACGAAATCGATCGGCTGCAGCAAAACCGGCGGGAAACCGCCGTCACGCGTCACGTCGGACAGGATGTTGCGGGCGAACGGGAACAGGATCCGCGGGCACTCGACGAGCAGAACCGGCTCGACCGCGTTGTCGGGCAAACCATTCAAGGTGAAGACGCCAGCATAGGTCAGTTCTGCCACGAAGACCGTCGGCTGGACCGCCGGGGCGGATTGGCCATTGGCGGGGGCGGACGTGTCATGCGCTTCCGCCCGGATCACCAGCGCGACTTCGAACACAGGTTGGCCGTCCTGAATGCGGCGGGCCTGAACATCCAGGTTAATGGCGACCTGCGGCTGCGAACGCAGCTGGGTAAAGACCGCCGGCGCACCCGGCACCTCGAAGGAAAGGTCTTTTACGTACTGAATATTGACCACCAGCGGTGGTACCTGGGCCGCATCGCCGGCCGGGGGAGTTTGGGGAGTATCGGACATCGGGGTCTCCGTTAGGATAAGGTGCCTTGAACCGGCACCGACGTGGCGGGGCGGGTTAGCATGCCCGCTGCCATCGCGCCATGCGTAACCAGGATGATGCGTCCCTCGAAATCAAGGCTGCCAGATGACCTCCGGTGGAGCAGGCGCGGTGGGATCACAGCGCAGCCACTGCCCGTTCATGACGCTCTGACCGGTCATACACAGTATAAAGCCCCAATGGCTGACAACGACCGTATCGCGCCAATCGGCCAAGGCCGCCATCTCGGCGCGAAATCGCCCGGCGCGATCAATCACCGAGTCCGCGGGTTCGTGATCCGACGGCCACCAGATATCATCGATCGCCGAGAAATCATGATCGGGCCAACGCTGGTCGAGTTCCGCCCGGGGCGTGCCGATATCGCAGGCATAGCCAAACCGCTCCCTGACCAAAGGCGTGACGCGCACGGGCACATTCAGCAAGCGGGCCATGGGTTCGGCGGTCTGCAACGCCCGGGAGTAGGGCGAGCATACGATGCGGGCAATGCGCTCATGCCTTAACGCAAACGCCGCCTGATCTGCTTGCGCATGCCCATATTCCGTCAGCCTGGGATCAGCGATCCCTGGGTCCCGCCGTGTTGCGGTCATGTGAACATTGAACTCACTTTGGCCATGCCGCAGCAGGATCACGGTATCAATCCAGTAAATATTTGTCAGCAGCCAGTTACATGTCTATGTGTTGCTCGCAAGGAGATAAATGATGGGTTCTACTGGCAGCTTCCCGGTCGATCTGGTGCTGTTCGGGATGGTTGCGGCCTTCCTTGTACTCCGTTTGCGCGGCATTCTTGGACGACGTACGGGTTTTGAACGGCCGACAATGCCACAATCCCCGCTCGCGGCCCAGCCCTCTCCCGCGCCGATGAACCCGCGTCTGGAACCCGTCCCCGCGGCCACGGCCAAGGACGTGCCCGATCCGGCAAGCCAGGTCGGTCAGACTTTGACCAGAATGCACGCGATCGACGCCACGTTCTCACCCGCCGGATTTTTGGCCGGTGCTGAAAAAGCCTTTCGCATCATCGTCGCTGCATTCGCGGCAGGCGACCGGCAGACGTTACGACTGTTGTTGTCCGATGACACCTACAATGCGTTCGAGGGCGCCATCACCGCCCGTGCCGCTCTGGGGCACGTCCAAACAAGCGAGATTCGTTCCATCGAACGCATGGTCATCGAAAGCGCTGAACTTCATGGCACGGTCGCCGCCGTCACGGTGCGCATCGTGTCCGATCAAATCAGCATGACCCGGGATCAGTCCGGTCACATTGTCGTGAGCGCCGAAGCTATCACCGAAATTTCTGATATCTGGACATTCGAGCGTGATTTACGCCAACCAGACCCGACCTGGCGACTGATTGCCGCCCACAGCGCATAGAAGCGATGAGACCGTTGCAAACAAAAATAACAACCGCTCCGGATCAGGAAAACCAAGACCCGCTGGCCGGCCTGCGTCCACCCGCGCGCCGCTTCCGGCGGTCGCTGGAAGACATGGGCGATCAACTGCCTGAGCCTGAGATCAAGCAACACAAGTCAGAACCCCGGCGCCCTTCGCCTGAAGGCCAGTCCCTACCGGCGCGCCCCACTCTGGCGGCCAACCTACGCCGCTGGATCGGCGGTCCGGCGCGTGCAAAGGCCGCGAAAGCCGGCGCCGTTACACCCATTCAGGGCCTGACGATCGATGACACACTGTCGGTTCAGCCGCCCGCCCCCCCGCCCCATTTAAAGCCGGAACCGGAGGCGGTGGCCCCAAGGTCGATGGCACCTGACGCCATGCCAGTCGGGGTAACGGAACCCGGCCCCCGCCCCCTGGCCACGGCATCCGCATTCTCGCGCCGGATGAAACCCTGCCTGGACGCGACCCTGGACGCGATCGACTCCCTCAACCCGCTCATCCTGCTGGGGTTGTTTGTCACAGCCGTGGTCATGGTCATGAGCAACACGCCGTGGCAGCAAAATGCTGACGACCTGTTGCCCGCGATCATCTCCATGCAAAAACTCACACTGTACTACTGGGAGCAAAATAGATTCGGTAATTTGCTGCCGCTGCTGACGGCCTGGATTTCCAATCCATCCGATAATGCCTACGCACAGATCATTCTGCGGGTCGCCGCCGGCCTCGCGGCGCCGATCTTCTTCACCGCATTGGTCTTCCGTCGCCTGACTGACATCTGGCGCGCGACCCTCGCCGCCGATGCTTTACTGCTGCTCGCCGGCAGTCCGGCTTTGATTCACGAGACATTGATTGTCGCGACCCCCTACGGCACGTCACTGTCCTGCCTGGGCCTGGCTGTTTTGGCCATCCGGCAGGCATGGACCATGCCCGGCGGATGGCAGCGTCAGGTTCTCGTGGTTTGCGGCGTCATCGGATTGCTGCTGGCGCACATCGTCAATTACGGCGTGTCGATGATCGCGGTCCCGGTGCTGGGCGTCTTCGCCGTCGCATCGCCATCAGCCGAACGCATGCGGCTGCTGTTGTTGACCGTGGGCACGGCCATGATTGCGCTGTTGTTGCCGTCGATGTTCGCACCGCAATATCCGACCGCGCTCGGGTTGAGCATCTCCGGCACTTCTCTGTACCTGTTTATGACGGAGGTCATCGTTTGCGCGGGCTGGTGGCTTCTGCCGGCGATCCTGATACCCGTGGGCCTCAGTCTCCTCGCGAGCCGGCAGGGGGCGATCCCACGCTCGCCGGCGCCGCTGAACTTGCTGATGATCGCCTGCCTCACGGGTTGCGGTGTGCTGTTTCTGCTGGCTGCGTCATCGGAACACGTGATGCAGAATTCCTATAGCGCCCGCTATTTTGTGCCGGCTTTCGTCATGCTGGTGTCGCTGGGCGGTGTGGGACTTTGGCAGGCACTCCGCCAATCGTTACCGACCCGTTCGGTACGGGACGCGCTGTTCGCGACGATCGCCGCGTTGATGATATTGGGATCGCGGGGCCATCTGGCAGCGGCGGGGGAAGCCCCGACCGACATCATTGGATCGGGCAAGGCGCCCCTGGCTCATTTGGTCGCTGGACGCTACGTCGCGATGTCCTTGGACGGAATTGCGGGCACGTATTGGGACACCTGGCCCGCTGTGTTCGCGACCGAACAATACCATCATGAAATCGCCTGGAAGGGCGCGGACGTACTGGGCATCGCCAAACGAGGCGGCGCCCGCAGAGACGCGTTTTTGGCGCGGCTGATGGCCCGTGGCAAACTGCACATCGGTTGCATTGATCTCACACCGAAAAACTGCCTGGAAACCGTGACGAGTGTCATGTCGGTCGACGATCTCCGCGTCCAGACCTTCGCAACGTCGGATCCCATCGGCGACGGCCATATATTGAGCTACGCCGAGATCCTGCCCCCCAGGTGAACGAGCAGCCAGGGCGCCTGGTGCGCCGGGTCGAAGCTGGCCTGGCGGCGCTGCATGCGACCACACCCATCGTGTTGGTCAGCCTCTTCAGTACATGTGCCTTATTCATTCTGTATTTTGTGCCGTGGGAGCAGAACGGGGATGACCTACTGCCCACGCTTATCGCCCTGCAAAAGCTGACCCCGTATTTTTGGGCCCAAAATCGCTTCGCAAACCTGCTGCCAGCGATCACAGTCTGGATTTCGGACCCAACCAGCAATGCGTTCACGCAGATCGTGCTTCGCGTGGTCAGCGGTTTGATCGCACCCGCCTTCTTCGCTGCTGCCGTATTCCGGCGGAGTATTGATGTCTGGCGGGCAACCTTAGCCGCGAATATCCTGTTTTTGGCCTCCGGTAGCGCGGCGCTGCTGCATGAAACGTTTGTCACCGCGAATCCCTACGGCACGTCGTTCGGCTGCGCTGCACTCTCTTTATTGGCGTTCCGGCGCGCCTGGGCCTGGCCTTACCGAGACATGCAGCCGCTTTGGGGGATGGCAGGGGGCGTGATGCTGCTCGCCGCCTATGCCGTCAATATCGGGTGTATTCTGATTTGCCTCCCCTTTCTGGGGATGACCGCAATCCTGTTGCCGTCAGCCGAGCGGATGAGGCTGGTGGTGCTGCACGCCGCTGCCGCCTGTATTGGGCTCTTGCTGCCGGCTGTCTTCGCGCCGGGTTACGCGACCGCATCAGGTTTCGATCCTTCGTTCGCGGCGACCAGCCAATTCGCCCGCGCGATCTGGGAAAGCTCCGGTTGGCCGGTGCTCATGGCCTTGGTCGTTCCGGCCGTTGCGGTGGTCCTCGGATATCGCTTCAGCCGGATCAGGCGGCCTCCTCCGCCCTTTGGCGCGGTTTGGCTGGCTGCGGCCGCCACGGCACTCCTGGCATGGCTGGTGTTATCCGCATCCGAGCATGTGCGGGACAATGCATTTCTGCCGCGGTACGCCGTTCCCTGTTTCATCATGCTCATGGCTCTCAGTGGAAGCAGCCTCTGGCTGGCCTTGCGGCTGCTGGTACCCGCCCGTGTGTCCCGTGACGCCTTATTTATCCTCCTGACCATCCCGCTGCTTCTTGGGGTACGCACCCATCTGCTGGTCACGGGTGAGCCAACGACGGACCTGATTGGCCTTGGCAAAGCGGAGATGGCCCGGACCGTCGCCGCGCGCTACAGCGCCTGGTCGTTGGACGGCATAGCCGGGCAATTCTGGGACGTATGGCCAAGCGTCTTCGCCACCGAGCAATTGCATCATGATGTCGGCTGGGTCGGGGCGGATGTGCTGGGTATCGCGCATCGCGGTGCCGCCAGACGCAATACCTTCCTGGCCCGCATGACCGTCCGTGGGGGGCTGCGTGTCGGCTGCATCGACCAAACGCTGGAAATCTGCCTGGCAACGGCGATGGACATGATGCAAACGCCCGGGCTGCGTGCGCGCCCGTTAGCGACCCCGGAGCGCCTGGGTGGGGAGCACAGCCTGACACTGATCGAGATACTGCCGCCGACGCTAAGCCCGGCCCCATAAAGCACCGTCCTCCCCCTTGACGAAACCGATGGATTCATCAGTTTGCATCCATGTTGACAGCCAAACCACGCGTTGCCCTGTTCGTCACCTGCCTGGTCGATCTCCACCGGCCCACGGTCGGATTCGCCGCCCTCAAGCTTCTGGAAGATGCCGGCTGCCGGGTCGAGGTGCCGCGCGCCCAGACCTGCTGTGGGCAACCGGCCTATAATTCCGGTGACCGCCGCACAGCGCGCGACCTCGCTGTCGGCATTCTGACGGCCTTTGGCGGCTATGATTATGTTGTCGTCCCATCAGGTTCCTGCGGCGGCATGATCCGGCATCATTTGCCACATCTGTTCGATGACGATCCAAACATGCGTGCCCGCGCCGACGCCCTGGCGGCCCGAACCTATGAGATCGTCTCGTTCCTGACCGATGTCATGGGTGTCAACGCGCTGCCGCCCGTGCGGCAGGACGGGACCGTGACCTACCACGACAGCTGCTCCGGACTGCGGGAACTCGGCATCAAGCAACAGCCCCGGACATTGCTCGAATCGGTCGGCTGCCAGATCGTCGAGATGGCCGAACCGGAAATATGCTGCGGGTTCGGCGGTACATTCTGTGTGAAATACCCCGATATTTCGGTGCGTATGGTTTCGGACAAGACGGCTGACATCACCGGGACTGGCGCAACCACGGTCCTGGCCGGCGACCTCGGCTGTCTGCTGAATATCGCGGGGCGGCTGCGGCGGGAAAACAGCCCGATCCACGCCCGCCATATCGTCGAGGTATTGGCGGACATGACGGCGCGGGTGCCGGCTATCGGCGAAACCGATCACTGATATGCGCGCCGTTCGCTGCCATGAATGGATGCCCTACCGCGATTTAATGGTGGAAGATATTCCCTCCCCAGATCTGGGCCCCGGTCAGGTCCGCATCGGCGTGCATTATGCGGGCGTGTCGTTTGCAACGGACCTGGTGACCCGCGGGCAGTACCAGCGCAAACCGCCGCGGCCATTTACCCCCGGCACCGAAGTCGCCGGCGAAATCCTCGAAATTGCCCCCGGCATGACACGCTTTGCCGTCGGTGATCGCGTGTGCGCCTGTATCGACTGGGGCGGGCACGCGGAAGAGGCGGTCACCCATCCGGCGACCGTATATAAGCTGCCGGACTCCATGCCCTTCGATATCTCACCACAGATACCGACATCCTACGCCACGTCGCACGCAGCGCTGACCTGGCGGGCCGCATTGCAGCCGGGCGAAACGTTGCTCGTGCATGGCGCGGCCGGGGCGGTGGGCCTCGCGGCTGTCGAGCTGGGCAAGGCGCTTGGGGCGAAGGTCATCGCCACCGCCTCCACCCCGGAAAAACTTGCCGTGGCGCGGGCGCATGGCGCCGATGACACGGTGCTCTTTCCGTCTCCGCACGCCTTGGCAGCCATAAAAGATCGCGCGCCCCATGGCGTGAACGTCGTCTATGACCCGATTGGGGGTGATGCGTTTGACCTGTCCCTGCGCTGCACCAGCCATGAGGGGCGCATCCTGGTCATCGGCTTTGCCGCGGGCCGGATCCAACAAATCCCGGGCAATATTCTCCTGGTGAAGAACATCTCGGTGATGGGCTTCAACTACGGGCTGTATGTCGGCTGGGGTTTGAAGGATGAACGGATCGAGCACGAAAGCCGTGTGCGCGGCTCGATCGAGTCTATGTTTTCACTCTATGAGGCCGGCAAGCTACGGCCGACGACCTCCCATATCTATGAACTCGGGCAATTTTCAGACGCCATGGCGACCGTTCAAGCCCGGCAGGGGATTGGAAAAGTGCTGCTGCGTATGCCTCGGGCCAGTCGGTCTGGATTATAAATACATACAATAGTAACTAATTTTTATTTTTACCTCTGAACCCGACGTTTTTCTCACTCCATCAACGATTTGTTAATATTTTAATGCGATGACCTCTGCTCGGAACGGAGATCATCATGCTTCACCGCGTCTGCGCATCGTGCGTCATATTTATTGCGAATTTATATATCGCATGCGCCGCCCGCGCGACACCGGCGCAAGAGGCGCAAGCCCTGGCCGAACGTGCGATCGCCTTCGCCCAGGAATTCGGCCATGAACGCGCATTTGCTGCCTTCGGGCGTCCCGACGGTGGCTTCGTTAAAGGTGAGCTTTACATCTTCTGTCTGGACGCCGACGGCACGGTCGTCGCTCACGGCGGTAACCCGGCCATCGTTGGCCGCAACTTACGCGAAGTCCGCGATCCCGACGGCCGGTATCCGAACATAGAGGCGAACCGTATGGGGCTCGATCATGGTTCCGGCTGGGTCCGATATCGGTGGCCCAATCCCTTGAGCAAACGGATTGAACTCAAATCGGTCTATGTCATGAAACTCGACGCCCACACGGTCTGTGGTTCTGGATTTTACGAGCCATGAGCCGCCAATCCGCCCGCTGGTTCCGGGACCTGCCGCTCGCCCGGAAGGTTTTGCTCATCCCCGGCCTGACGCTGTGCCTGATGGGCTGCATCCTGGGCACCGCCATATTCAATGCCCGTTCCAATATCCAGGCCCTGGAGCACCTGGAACGCGACGCCATCCTTCCCGCGCGAAACGCGGCCTATATGAGTGACCGCATCACCCTGATACACGGTCGCCTCTTCGCGCTTTTGTCCAAGCGGGTCAACGAAAGCGATCCGGATGGGTGGGCAAGGGATGCCGACGGGGTTCTGCGGATGCTGGCAGATCAATGGAAGACCTTGAAAGGACTGGAAGCCGAACTCCGGGGCAAGGCGAGTGACGCCCAGCTGGATCAACTGGTCAGCAACTACCAGGATTATGCCGTGCAGGCGAGTGCGACCATTGACGCCGCGTCCACCGACCGAAGCTATGGTGCATTGGAAATGATCGGCGCTGACGACCGCTTCAGTGCCCTCCGTTCCGTTTTTGATCAACTGGTTACACAACTCCGCAACCACCGGTCTGCTGTGTCGGAGACCATGATTGTACGGGGCCGCTACACGGAATCGGTCATGATCATTCTGGGACTTGCCGCTGCGTTCCTGGCTCTGTTTGGGTCCGTCGCTGTCGGGCACGGTATCACGCAGCCGATCCTGAATTTGACTGCCGCTATCAAAAGTCTGGTCGCTGGCGATACATCCATGTGTGCCCCAGGCACGGGCCGCAAAGACGAAGTCGGGGCGATCGCACGCGCCATCGAAGTCTTTCGCATCAACGCTATCGCACAGGCCGAAGCCAATGCGGCCCTGCGGCGCACGCATTGGCATTTGGATGTGGCCCTGAATAACATGTCACAGGGGCTCTGCCTGTTCGGAGAAGACGGCGCACTCCTGCTCTGGAACCGGCGTTTTCATGAAGTGTTGGGCATTCCACCCGATGTGATCCGAGAAGGACTGTCCTATCGGACCCTCCTGGTGGCCGGTGTCGCAGCGGGCCTGCAACTCGACGATACCGTCGACGGGACGATCAATCGTCAGTTTATGGCGGTCAGCCAAGGCCAATCGACCCGGCTCGACACAGCCTTGGCGAACGGCAGACATGTCCGGATTTGCCGCGAGACCCTGCCCGAAGGGGGATGGGTTGCAACCATCGAGGACACGACCGACAAGCACCGCGACGAAGAACGCATCATATACATGGCGCGGCACGACAGCCTGACCGGTCTGCCGAACCGGCGCTTGTTCCAGGAACGCCTGGAGTCGGCATTGGCCCGAGCAGCACGCGGGGCCCATTTCGCGGTGCTCTGCCTGGATCTGGACCATTTCAAGAAGGTCAACGACACCCTGGGTCATGATACCGGTGACGCATTGTTACGGTTGATCGCGGAGCGGCTGCAGGCCTGTGTCAGGGACATCGACACCGTTGCGCGGCTCGGTGGGGACGAATTCGCGATCCTTCAGGAAAACATCAGCGGCCCCGAAAACGCGTCACTCCTGGCGGCACGCATTTTGGATGTCGCGTGCGGTGTCGTCGAAGTCAACGGACACCAAATCACCACCGGCACCAGCATCGGCATTGCCTTGGCCCCGAGCCAAGGAACCTCCGTCGGTGCGCTGCTGAAGAACGCCGATGTCGCACTGTATGCCGCCAAAGCCGAGCGCGGCCGATACATGTACTTCGATCCCGGCATGGCCGCGCACCTGCATGATCGGCGGGCGATGGAAATGGACCTCCGCCACGCGATCTCACGCGATGAACTTGAACTCTACTACCAACCCTTATTGGCGCTCGACCGTGAGGGGGAGCATGTCGTGGCATTTGAAGCGCTGATCCGCTGGAATCATCCGGAACGCGGCATGGTCTCTCCAGGAGAGTTCATCCCACTCGCCGAAGAGACCGGCATGATTCTGCCTATCGGCGAATGGGTCTTGAATACCGCCTGCAATGAAGCGACCAGATGGCCGGCCGACGTCAAAGTCGCTGTCAACCTGTCGCCGGTCCAGTTTCGTGGCAACCGCCTCGAACGGATCATCGAGCAAGCCCTAGAGCGCAGCGGCTTGCGGCCGGGGCGGCTGGAACTGGAAATCACCGAATCGATTCTGCTCAGCGACGATGAAGCGACACTCGATACCTTGCATCGTGTCCGAGACCTGGGCGTGGGAATCTCGATGGACGATTTTGGCACGGGATACTCATCGCTGAGCTACCTCCACAAATTCCCGTTCGACAAGATCAAAATCGACCGATCCTTCATCATCGACATCACCCGCAAGGAAGCGGGCCGGGAAGTCGTGCGCGCCATCACGGCTCTCAGCAAAGGCCTGGGCATGACCACTGTCGCCGAAGGCGTCGAAACCAACGAACAACTCCGGCTATTGCGGCTGGAAGGATGCACGGAGGTCCAGGGCTACCTCTTCAGTCCGCCCGTCCCAGGCTCCCGCATTGCCGCCATGTTGGAGCTTATGAACGGTGTGCCGGAAAAGGTATGATTGACGGATCAGTGCCCCCGCAAAATCTGTCCCAGGAACAGCTTGAGGCGATCCGTCTCGGGCGCTTCAAACATACGCAACGGAGGTCCACTCTCGACGATTTCGCCACGATCCATGAATACGACGCGGTCGGCGACCTGACGAGCGAAGCCCATTTCATGGGTCACGCACACCATCGTCATGCCGGATTCCGCGAGCGAAATCATCGTATCGAGCACTTCCTTGATCATTTCCGGATCCAGGGCCGACGTTGGCTCATCGAACAACATAATCTTTGGGCGCATGCACAAGGCTCTGGCGATCGCCACGCGTTGCTGCTGCCCACCCGACAACTGTCCAGGGTATTTCTTGGCTTGTTCCGGAATTTTCACGCGTTCGAGGTAGCTCATCGCCAAAGCTTCAGCTTCGGCCTTCGGCATCTTCCGCACCCAGATCGGGGCCAGTGTGCAATTTTCCAGAATGGTCAGATGCGGGAACAGATTGAACGACTGAAACACCATACCGACCTCACGGCGAATGGTGTCCAGCGCCCGCAGATCATCGGTCAATTCGGTGCCGTCGACGACAATTCGGCCTTCCTGATGGGTCTCAAGCCGATTGATACACCGTATCATCGTCGACTTACCGGACCCGGATGGCCCACACACCACGACTTTCTCGCCCTGACCGACGGTCAGGCTGACATCGCGCAGCACGTGCAAGGCGCCGAACCATTTATTGACTTTATCCAATACGATCGCAGGTGCGCCAGTGTTCATGATATCCCCTCAACGCCCGCGAGCGCTATTGAGTTCCCGTTCGAGCCCGCGACTATAGCGGGACATACCATAGCAAAACAAAATATAGACAACCGCCAGTGCGACGTAGATTTCTGTCGAAAAGCTCTGCCACGGGGGATCACTGAGAGCCACCTTGCCCATGGTCAGCAGGTCGAAAATCCCGATAATCAGCACCAGGCTGGTATCTTTGAAGAAGCCGATGAAGGTATTCACCAAAGGCGGAATCACGAGACGCAGCGCCTGTGGTAAAATAATGAAGGCCGTCTTCTGCCAATAGCTGAGCCCCATGGCATCGGCGGCTTCCGACTGCCCCTTTGGCAAGGCCTGGAGTCCGCCGCGCACGACCTCCGCCAGATAGGCGGCCGCGAACAGAATCACCGCGATCTGCGCGCGCAGCAGTTTATCGATGTTGATGCCGGGTGGCATGAACAGCGGGAACATCACGCTGGCCATGAACAATACGCTGATCAGCGGGACACCACGAATCAGCTCGACATAGACGACGCACAAGGTTTTGACGGCTGGCATCTCGGTCGAACGCCGGCCGAGTGCCACCAAAATGGCCAGAGGAAAGGCGAAGGCGAGGCCGAAGGTCGCCAAAATCAGGGTTATCGGCAACCCGCCCCAATAATCCACCGCGACCGGTGTCAATCCAAGCACACCGCCGAACATCAGCATCCCGATCACCGCGAGCGTGGCGACCCAAACCCCAATGGCAGGCCAAAGGAACAGCAGTCCCAGGGTCAGGACCCATTTGCCGATAAAATTCAGTGTGGCCAGAACGGAAAAGAGCAGCGAGAAGCTACGCAGCACGTCCAGACCGAACCCAATCTGGGCAATGAGCGCGAGGAAATCCGCCAGATTATCCAACACAATGAGCATCGCGCCAGCAATCGCGGCTCGCTGTATCAAGCGCGTTTGCAGGCCGCGGCGCCAGACGGCCCGCACGGTGGACAGGGCGAACAAAGCGACGAACAGCAGCACGACAATCGCCGGGCGCCATTGTTGGTCATAAGGGAACCGGCCAAACAGGATCAGCCGATACTTATCGGCGATGATCGCCCAACAGGCCCCGCTCCCCTTTGCGCTCTGGCAGCTTGCGGTATCGGCGATTCCGGTCGGCCCGTAGGGGACCTCCCAGACCGCCCGCACGACGCCCCATTCAACCGCTGCGATCCCTGCCCGCAGGATGACATATCCCAGCGCCAAGGTGACCGCGGTGGACAGCCAGGTGTTGAACAGGTTCACACGCAGCCACATCCATGCGCCGATATGGACCTGTTTTCTGACACGCGTCGTATCACTCACGGCCTCATCGTCCCACCAGCGCGATTCGCGCGTTGTACCAGTTCATCGACAGGCTGATCGCCAGACTGATCGTCAGATAGACAGCCATGATGACCGCGATGCCTTCAACCGCCTGCCCGGTTTGATTGAGCGTCGTATTGGCGATCGACACGACATCCTGGTAGCCGATCGCCACCGCGAGCGAGCTGTTTTTGGTCAGATTGAGGTACTGGCTGGTCATGGGTGGGATAATGACGCGCAATGCCTGGGGCAACACGATGTGCCGCAGAATCGCGCTGCGCCGTAACCCCAGCGCCCCGGCCGCCTCCCATTGGCCGATCGCGATGGCCTGAATCCCAGAGCGCACGATCTCCGCGATGTAGCCGGCCGTATAAAGGACCAACCCCATCAGAAGGGCGAAGTATTCCGGGCTGACGGTGCCGCCACCCTGAAAATTGAAGCCGCGCAGCACGGGCCGTTCGATCCCCGTTGGCGCCCCCATCGCAGCCCAGACGACACCTGGCACAATCACCATCAATGCCAGGGCCACAGGCCACAGTCGCGGGCGCAGGCCCGTTGCTTCCTGCTGCGCGCGCGCCCGGCGGTTCCAGACCCATGTTCCGACCGCCCCGATCAGCAGCATAACAAAAGCCCAGCTATGCGCGGGCTCCCATATCAAGCTGGGGATTTTAATGCCGCGATTGGAAAGAAAAACGGCGTCGCCGATATGCCAGGCCTGTCGAGGCGCCGGCAATCCCTGGAGGAGCGTGTACCAGAACAGTAACTGTAGCAGCAGAGGGATGTCACGGATGGTTTCGACGTAAAAGGCGGTCAGTTTCGCCAGCAGCCAATTGGACGACAGGCGGCCAATGCCGATCACGGTACCGAGCAAGGTGGCGAGTATGACGCCAATCCCGGCCACCTTGAACGTATTCAGGACCCCGATCCAAAGGGCACGGCCATAGGTATCCTCAGCCGGGTTGTACGAAATCAGCGATTCACCGATGGGAATGCCGGCGACCCGCTCCAGAAAGCCGAACCCTGTGGCGATCCGCCGCGCGGAGAGGTTCCGGTTGGTGTTGGCGACCAAGTACCAGCCGATCGCCAGTACGATGCCGATGATGATCACCTGCCAGATGACGGCACGAAATCGCGGATCTGCCCAGGACAGCCGCAAAGGCCGCTTCGGCGCCTTACGGGCCCTAATGAGCCGAGGGTCCGGGGCGCTCATGTGTCCTCGGGGATTAGCAAAAATTGCACCAACGCGCTTGCACCACTTGCAGATCAGAATAGCTATATTGTGCTACAGGTCGCGCGGGTCGATCAATCGGTCGCGGCAAAAAAAAAGCCGCCGGTTGATCCCGGCGGCTCGATTTTGGTGGCTTATGGTCCGATCACCGCATCGGAGGCGCGTATTGCAGCCCCCCTTTGGTCCAGATGTTGTTGATGCCCCGCGGCACCCCCATCGGGGTGATGTTGCGATCCCACATTTCGCCGAGATTACCGACGGCCTTAATCACATTGTAGGCAAATTTGGGATCAAGACCGAGCGCCTTGCCCATCTCGCCCTCAACACCCAAAAGGCGGCGAATGTCCGGATCCGTGCTGGTCAGAAACGTATCGACGTTTTCCTGCGTGATGCCTTTTTCTTCAGCGACGATCATCGCCGCGAAGGTCCAGCGGGCAATATCAAACCACTTGTCGTCGCCCTTGCGGACCATCACGCCCAACGGCTCCTTGCTGATGATATCCGGCAGGAGAATCAGGTCGTCGGCCTTGGCCCCCTGGCTGAAACGGAACGTCGCCAGCGCTGATGCATCCGTCGAATAGGCGTCGCAGCGGCCGGACAGGAACGCCCCCTGAACTTCCGCCAATTCCTGAATCAGGATCGGTGTGAATTTCATCTTATTAAGGCGATAGTAATCGGTGATCGCCAATTCCGTGCTGGTTCCAGGCTGAACGCAAATGGAAGCCCCATCCATCTCTTTGACAGATTTCACGCCGGACGCTTTTTTTACCAGGAAGCCGGTGCCGTCGTAGTAGTTGACCCAGGCAAACATCAAACCCAGATTGCCTTCCCGTGACAGAGTCCAGGTCGTGCTCCGGGACAGCAGATCGACCTCACCGGATTGTAAAGCGGTGAATCGATTTTGGGCCGTGGTCGGGACAAATTTGAGTTTGTTGGCGTCGCCGAGCGCTGCGGCGGTGATCGCCCGGCACGTGTCCGCGTCCAAACCGCGCATCACGCCCTGACTGTCTGGCAGCGAAAACCCGGCGACCTGGCCGGATATGCCACACACAACCTGACCGCGCGCCCGCGCCGCATCCAAGGTCGCCGATCCGCTGCCATCCGCGAGGGCCTGACCAGACGTCAGCCCGCCGAGTAAGAGTCCCGCGACGACCGCCGTTGCACACATCGGCCAAAACCGCACCATATCCCTGCCTCCAAATCTCTGACTCGCGACTGATACCGCGTGTCAGTGAAGTCTGAAAGGTGAGCCATGCAAAATCAATCAGGAACCTGCGGGGAACATCCCGCCGGTTTCCGGCAAGCCGGCGCGGCGGAGTCCCTCCGCATAATGGGATCGGTCCTCTTGCAGCATCAACGGCGCCCGGTCGAGGGCCGCGGCGATCGAAAAGCCCGCTTCCAGCCTCATGAGCCGTTCACGAACCTCGGCCGCCTCCTGCTCGCGGCCTAGATGCCCCAATGCAGCCAGATAGAGTTTGACCGACGACGAAAAGCCCGGATTGAGTTCGACTGAACGACGACCATATTCAACGACTTTCTCGTGATTTCCAGTCAGCAGATACGGCACCATCATAGCCATATCGAAGAAAAACGAGTGCGGATCGGAGGGTGACATGCGGCTCGCTTGCCGGACCCGGATCAGCCCATCATCGTGCTGTCCCAGGTAGGACAATGACAGTCCGGAAAAACACCACGCCAAAGCCAGATTGGAATTCAGTGCGATCGCCCGGTCGTGCAAGGCGCAGGCCTCACGCGGCCGTTTACCGAGATAGCCACGCACATGTCCGGCCAAGGTCAGCGCGCGGGCATCCCCCGGATCGAGTGTGACAGCCCGTTCGGCCAGAAAACTCCCTCGCCGCACCGAAGCGGCCGGGTCATCTGTCCATCCCTGTCCGACCAAAAACAGATGCCAATACGCGTACCAGGCGTAAGCGGACGAACAGGACGGGTCGAGCACGAGGGCCTCTTCGAGGATCGCGCCAGCAGCGTGAAACCCGCCACGATCGAGCCGGTAAATCGCCGGCACGGCCCTCAGCACCAGGTCCTGCGGCGACAGAGTGCCTCCGGCCGAGACCCTCATGGCCCCACGCTCTCCCTCCCGGACGAGCAGCTCCGGGTCGATCTGCGCGACGATCTCAGCGGCAAGATCGTCCTGTAGGGTCAATGTATCGGCGACCTCCCGATCGAATCGCCGCGCCCAAATCACCTCTCCTCCTGAACGCATGTCGACGATGCGAACCAGGATTCGCACCAACGAGCCACCGCGCTGCAACGTGCCGTCCAACACAAAATCGACGCCCATACCATCCCATGGAACCAGTCGATCCGGCCCGTTCCCCGCTATCGCCGAGAGCGAACTGCCCGAGACGCAGGATATCCAGCGGAAACGCGCCAAGGAGGTCGTAATTTCTTCCGCCAACCCCAGCGCGAGTCCGTCCGGCTGGCCTGGGCGATCCGGATCCATCGATCTGAGCGGCAGAATGCCCATGCGCACCCCGGAACGCGGGACCGGTACCGCGATGCTGGCCAACGGCAAGGATTGCGTTTCGGGTTCGGCGACAGGCAGCGGCGCGACACCTTCGATGCGTGCCAGGAGATCGGTGGTTTCCCTGGAAGGCCCTGACAGGCCGCGTTCGATCAAAGCAGAACGACACCGCTCATAGGCAACGCGTGCGGCCGGACGATCGCCATTATCGACATGGCAGCGAATGATTGCCCGCCAGGCCGCTTCATAGCCCCCATCGATCTCGAGCAGTTGTTCGGCCGCCGCCACCTTGCCCGGCAGAGTCAGTTCTGTTTCGAGGAACCCTTCGCCGATGGCCAGAACAGTGCGTTTCAAACGCGCCCTCTCATCGGTGAGCCAACGATCAAACGCGGGATCCAGCCCGTCCAGATCTTCCAGCAGCGTGCTGCGAAAGAGCGCCAGGGTCGCCAGGTCCGCCGACCCGGGCTGGGCCAGGCTCAGGGCGTCGACCACAAGGCCCTCGCCCTTTAACTGAATGTGATGCCGCTCCGCGTTCAGCAGATGCCCCCATTCCACACCCAATGCGTCCTGTAATTCGTGCACGGATTGCCGCAGGGAGGCACGCGCTTGTTCGTTTTGCCGTTGGCTCCACAGCAACGCGGTCAACGTTAAGCGCAAGACCGGCCGAGGCGACGCCAGGGCCAGAACAGCGAGAATGGCGCGGGTCTTACGGCCGCGGGGCAGGGAGACCTGGCCGAGAGGCTCATCGATGCCCATCGAGCCCAATAAGCGCAACTTCAGGATGGGATGCACAGTCCCATTTTGCTTCGTTCTGCCATTGAATACTGGTCGGACCAGAACCCAATTCCCGTCGTGCATCCCGGGCGCCGCCAATCGTCGCCCGACTGAATCGCGAATGTTACCGAGGTTACATACTACTGTAGAGAAATCAACCCTTACGTATATATATTTATATCAAAAAATCAAAAAATATTTCTCCCTCCCGCCACGCGAGAACCCACGCGCGGCGCGCAAGCCCGCAGGGGAGGATTTTCTCATTCAACCGCAGGGTAGGGACAAATCATCCATTCCTGGGCATACTCCGACGGATTCGAGGGGGAGGACAGCATGGCAGCATCCGGAGAGGCAGGCACAACGGCACGCGCACCCGCGTCACAGTCCGCGGGACTGAGACTAGGGCTGGGCATTGGCCTGTGCGTTTTGATCGCTGTCACGGCCCTGGCCGCCGGCACGAAGGTGCCCCTGATTGGCGCACCGCTCATCGCCATTGCTCTGGGCGTCATTATCACCAATGGCCTGCGTGGCCCCCTGCGAATCAACACGTTACGGATCGGCGAGGTCAGTAAATACGCGTTGCGAGGCGGCATCATCGTCCTGGGTGCCAGCCTGGATATCAGCGATATCGTTGACACAGGGTGGCATTCTCTGCCGCTGCTGCTGATTACGATGGCGGCAGGGTTGGTGTGCGCCCTCGGGGTCGGGAAAGCGATGGGGATCGACTGGCGGATGCGATGCCTCATCGGCATGGGAACCACCATTTGCGGCGCCTCCGCTATCGCCGCCCTGGCACCGGTCATCCGCGCGAAGGCAGAAGAGATCGCCTACGCGGTCACGGTCATCTTCTTTTTCAATATGGTCGCGGTATTCCTCTTCCCCGCTCTGGGCCACCTCATGGGGCTGAGTGACGCGGGATTCGGCCTATGGGCCGGCACGGCGGTGAATGATACGTCGGCGGTGGTTGCGGCGGGGTTTGCCTATAGTCAAGATGCTGGTACCGCCGCGACGATCGTCAAACTGACCCGGACAACCCTGATTATCCCGCTGGTCATTGGGTTCGGCCTGGCGATGCCGTGGCTTGACCCAAGTGACACCAGCAAAAGCGCATCACTCGGCAAGCGCGTTTATGACGCGACCCCCCTGTTCATCGTCGCGTTCCTGGCCGCAGCGGTCCTGAAATCCCTGGGCGTGTTCGGCTCATACGGGGGAGACATTCAAATGGTCGGGCGTTGGATCCTTGTGATCGCTCTCGCCGCCGTGGGGTTGCAGGGACATTGGCGCGCATTCGTGGGCGCGGGCGCAAAACCGCTCGTTCTCGGCTTTCTGACATGGCTCGCGGTCGCCGGAACGAGCCTGTTCATCCAATCCTGGACACACATGCTGTAAGGAGTAATAAATCCTATTGAGGGTAGATTTTCCTTGACACACGATCCGCCCTCCGCCTAAAGCTGTTGTTGTCGACGGGATTGGTGCGTCTGAATTCCTCTTCGAACGCCAAAATCCATAGAACAGGACGCTCCGGTATTCCGGGGCGTCCTTTTTTTGTGCGTATTTTTTGGCGCTCGGACACCGCTCGATGACACATACAGAACTCATCAGGAGATTTTCATGAGCAAGACTTCGACCTACGACAGCGGCCGCGTGATCATCGGTGGTGGCATTCGCTTGCCGGCTGCCAAGCCCGTTGCCACGTCGGACGCCGGCACCGTGATCCTCGGCGGTGGCATCCGCCTGCCGGCCGTGCGCGGCTGAACCAGTACCCGCGGGCCTCTTTGGCCCGCGGGATCGCTGTCACCCACCTGGAAGGTCCATTATCGCAAGCTGAGGATACACAAGCATGACGCTCGATGCCCGTCCCAGTGTCCGGTTCTTTCAACTGATCGATCAGGCAAGACCACCACAAATCGCTGAGCGCTCGGCACTCGGCACCCTGCCCACGCGCGCCTTCCGATATTGTGAGGCCGTTACCAGCGCGACCGCCTTTGGCTGGTGGCTATTCCCCCCCATGGACTTACAGTTGATATGGGATGGCAGCGATATTTTCTGGCATTATGCCGGTGCCGAGGATTGGCTCAAGTTGATGCCATCCGCGCAATTTCCAGGTTTTGTTGATAGGTTCGACGCCCATGCGCCAACGCCCAACAAAGGGTTTTCGCCCCCTTTTCTAACCGCGCTCCCTGAGCCCGGCACCTTGCAAATCTGGACCGGTCTGATCGCGCGCACTGCGCCTGACTGGCATCTGCTGCTGCGCGCTCCGGCGAATTTACCGTCCCCGGGCGGGTTCGTTCACTATGAAGGGATCGTGGCAACAGACCGCTGGTTTGGTCCATTATTCATCAACCTGCGCTTTACCCGCTCCCACACACCAATCCGGTTACGAGCGGATTATCCACTGATTCTGGCGCAGCCCGTCCGACGTCATCATTACGCCTCAGAGACGCTGGCTTCGATGACCGTCGCCGGCGGATTAAGCAGCATGGCCGATACCGATTGGGACGACTATCGAACAACCATCGTTGAACCCAATCTGGATCATGACCGCCCTTACGGGGCCTACGCGGTTGCCGCACGCAAGCGGCGGCAGTGTCCGGTCCATGCTTTCAGCGAATCAACCCGGAATCAGTGACAGGCAACGGCCGAGGCGGCCGGCATGGGCCAAAAACTCCACGATACCTCCTGGGTCTGGCAGACAGGCCGTCTTGGTGACCCTGGTAAGTCCCCATAACTCTTCCACCGCCTCCGCCGCGCCGATCTGCGCCTGGTCGTGTCCTGTTAACAACATGATGGGCAATCCGGGATCATAGGCCGCCACGACCATCATCACATGGCATCCGTCCTGCCCCTCCCCATCCAGTTCCGCGACCACGGCCATCGGGCGATGGAGGTCCAGGATCGGGCCAAGATCGCCCGTCGTTGGCACTTGCAGGAAATCCACATCCAGAAAATCCGCGACGCACTTCATCGACGACCCGACGGAGAAATCATCACTGACCACGACAATGGTCGGATAACAGCTGGCCATCGCGCTTTGCAGGGCATCGACCTGCGGCAACAATGATGGGATGTATACCGTGTTCATATGCGTCATAATAACCTCTTATGGCTTTGGTTTGTATCTGTGACAGGACTGATTGTGAACTCAACCACGTCACGGCCAAACCCCAGTTACTGTTAGTACATAAAGCGATTCCGTAATTATCGCGTGAATGTCCGTTAATTTCGGCGCTTCGGTTTAAGGTGAAGACTGGCCCCCCGTGGCCATGGCTGGCACACTGGCGATCAGCAGAAGGAAAATCCCCATGGCCAGCCGCCCCATTCCAGCCGCCATCTCCATGCAAGATAAGCGCGTCCTCGTGACCGGCGCCGCCAGCGGAATCGGCCGCGCCACGGCGCTCGTCCTGGCGGAACTCGGCGCCGAACTGGTCCTGAGCGACCGATCCGACCTGACCGATACCGTGGATGAGGCCCAGGCACGCGGGGCGATCTGCACGGTCGCGCAAGGCGACCTGACCGATGACGCATTTCTGAACAGCCTGTTTACGGGGGAGCGCCTGCATGCCGTCGCCCACTGCGCCGGCATTTTGATCGGCCGCCCTTGGCAGGACGATACCGCCTGGCACGAACGGTTCCACCGCATGATGGATGTCAATGTCCGGGTGCCCCTACAAATCGCCCATGCAGCGACCGAACATATGGCCGCGCATGGCGGCGGCCATATCGTGCTGGTGGGATCGGTTGCCGGCAAGACCGGTGGCACGTCGCTGAGCACGCCACCCGACTATTCCGCCTCCAAGGGGGCCGTGCACGCGCTGGTGAAATGGATGTCGCGCAACGCCGTTGGCCGAGGCGTCATGGTCAACGCGGTCGCTCCCGGCCCGGTGCAAACCGCGATGACCCGAAATTCAAACATGGGGCCAACCTTGCCACTCCGCCGTATGGGTCATGCGGAGGAACTCGCCTGGCCGATCGCGTTCCTGTGCTCATCGGCGGCCAGTTATATGTCAGGGGCGATTCTCGATGTGAACGGCGGCGCGTTCGTCGGCTGATGCTGGCCGCGCATGCGGATTGGAGCATTGATCCGCGCAAGCGCTGGATAGCCGTCGCGCGTCAGACCGGCACCCGTTGGAGTCTGGCCGCGCCGGGGCTTGTCGGCGATCCCGGCACGCTGCTCCAGCGCCTGCGATCGGAGGCCGGCGGCGGCCCCGTCGCACTGGGTGTCGATTTTCCTATCGGCGTGCCACGCGCCTACGCCGTTGGACAACCTGATCGTGATTTCCCGGATTTTCTTCGACGTACCGCCACCCTCCCCGATTTTTTCCGCGTCTGCTCGACGCTGGATGAACTCAGCCGAGAGCGTCCGTTTTATCCAGCGCGCGGTGTCAAAGGCATGACCCGGTTGTCCCACGCCGCGGCACTGGGCCTGGACGATGCCAATGGTCTGTCCCGCCTGTGTGACCGCGCCACGGGGGAGCGTCCGGCCGGCGCGCCCTTATTCTGGACCCTCGGCGCAAACCAAACCGGCAAAGCGGCAATCGCGGCTTGGCGGGATATGCTGCTACCCGCCTTGGCGGGTCGTCAGACGCTGTTGATGTGGCCCTTCGATGGACCGTTCCGGTCATTATTGGCTCCGGGCTCGATCGCTCTGGCTGAAACCTATCCGGCGGAGGCGATGCGGCACCTCGGGATCACCCTGCGTGGCAGCAAACGCCGGCAATCCGACCGAATGAGTGCCATTCCCATGCTGCACGCGGCCATGGCGCGGCTGGCCGTCGAACCCGACGCAGGCATGGACGCCGCGATCACCGAGGGGTTCGGAGCCGATGCGGCGGGGGAAGACCGGTTTGATTGCATGCTCGGTGTTCTCTGCGTGATCAATGTTCTGGGCCGCAACCGTCCGGACACCGCGCCCGACGATTGGTGGGTTCAGCGTTGGGAGGGCTGGGTTCTGGGTCAAACCGCGCGCCCCGTCATGCGCGCGCCGCACATTGACCTTTTATGACGCGGCGCCGAAAAGCCCCGTCATGTCGCACACTCCCGGAACCTGGATTCTGAGCGAGGGGCTGGCCGGGCTGCAGGCACAGGCGCTCGGCCTGGCTGAAGCAGCCGGGCTCAGCCCTGATATGCGCGTACTAACGCCGTCAGGTCTCTGGAAGCACATCCCCGCGAAGTTCTGGCCGCATCCCCTGAATTTTGTCGCACCGCCGTTTCCCGGGCTCGTCATTGCCTGCGGCGGCAAGGCGGGCGTCGTGGCCGCCGCCATGCGCACGCGCGACCGCCGCATCGTGCAGATACAGAACCCCCGCATCGATATTCGCCGCTTCGACATCATCGTCGCAAATCGGCATGACGAATTGACGGGCCCGAATGTCATCGTTTCCCGCACCGCGCTGCACCGCGTGACAGCCGATCGCCTGACGCGGGAAGCGGAGATTTGGCGCGACCGCCTGGCGCCGTTGAAACGCCCGCTGGTCGCTGTCCTGCTGGGCGGCAACAATGGCCGCTATACATTGGACACCACCGTCGGGGGTCGTCTGGCCACCGATCTGGCCGCCATGGCGCAACGCGACGGGGTTGGAATCGCGGTCACCCCCTCCCGCCGGACCGACCCCGCCGTCACGGCGTTGATGCGGGATGCGCTGGCGCCAGTGGGTGGTTGGGTCTGGGATTTTACCGGGGAGAACCCCTATTTCGGCATGCTGGCGCTGGCGGACATGATCGTGGTGACGCAGGACAGCGTTTCCATGATCTCGGAAGCGGCGGCAACGTCGGTGCCCGTGATGTTCGCACCCTTGCCTGGGAAGTCCCGCCGCCAGGGCCTCTTCATTGAGACGATGATGCAGGAAGGTCGTGTACGGCCATTCGATGGGCGATTTGCGCTCTGGCCCGTCACGCCACTCAACGATACACCATGGGCCGCTGCCGAAATGTGCCGGCGGCTCGGACTCCAGGACCCCGGATAGATGCTGCAAATCCAGACCTTCGACGCCCGAGCGGGGGGCAATGTCATCTATAAAGCGCTGGCGCATCCGCTGGCCGCGGAGGCGATCGCGCGGCTGTATGCTTCCTTATCGGGCTCGGTCGCGCTGTATGACCCTGACCACATCGCCGAAGCATTGCTCGCCCTGCACCCGGCGCCAGCATGTGTTGGCTCCCTGTTCGTGCATGACGTGGCGGAGGTCGGGCAGGTGCGTGGCGGTATGACCGCGCAACCTTTGACGGCGCTGGCGACCAGCGGCGTGAACACCGTGCTGATCGCGGCTTTTGATGCCGGCAAGATCGTCGACCGCATCCTCCATCTGCTGCCGCCAGATGCAGCCGTGGTCACGCTCGATCAGGCACGGCTACCGGCCGCGCTGATGTCGGTGCCTGGCCGCTATTTGGACAAGCTGAATTTCGCGACCAACTTTGCCTTCTTCCGCGATGACGGCGCCCTCTCAACCCGGCTGATTTCGGCCAATTATTGGGCCAATTACGGCGCGAAGGCGATCCGTCTGTGGCTGCGGCTGTTCGCCGAGAATGGCATGCCGCTGGCCACCTGGGAGCAGGCGTTGCCATCGGGTCCAGGTGGTTTCGCGATCGACAGCGCCGAGGTGCGGGCACGCTTCGGCCTTGGACCTTTCACCGGGCAGCTCTTCATCCATGCCATCGGCGCCGCGGGGCATGATGTGGTGAAATATGCACTCGATACCTATGCCGCCGACAACGGCATGTCGCTGTCATGCACCCATGACGCCAATGCCTGGCCGTCGGACCGGTTCGCGGGCTTGCCCGCCCCGGCAGCGGGGGAACGCGTGCTCCTCTGGCTGCAAAACAGCCACGCAGTCGCTATTCCCGCTGGTACCGTCGCGCTGGACCGCATGGGTGCGGAACAGCCGGTGCATCTGATGCAGGATGTGGGCCCCTATGCGACCGTCGCCTTGGATGTCGGGGCGATTCTCCCAGGATTGCGCTGGCCGGCGCAGATTGAGCTCCGGGCCGGTCGGCATGTCGTCCGCCCGCGTTATGAGGTCACCCGCGGAGACCGCACCCGCATCGCGCATGTGAACGTCGAGCGGGATAATCTGCGGGCGGACCCCGGCATCCCGGCATTGCCGGCGACTTTGGGACGCGGCTACCTCCTGCCTTTCCCGATCCTCCCCCGCGCGCGGTTCCGGACCATCTTCCAGCCAACGCCGATGGCGACAACGCAAGGCAATCTGCCGCTGCGGCTGGATGTGTTTGGGCGGGACGGCGGGAAGGTGACGGAACGCTTCCTCGGCTGCCTGCCGCGTGATCTTGATCTGGCCCTGGATTTTGACGATATCGCGATCGAATCCGGACATGCGGAACTGGTTTACGACTTCCGCGATGGCGGTGAGGCTGACGGCTGGCTGCACGCGTTATTCCGCTATGAGGATCGCGCCTCCGGCCATGTCGCGGAATCCAGCTTCGGCGGCCATATCTTCAACACCGCGATGACGTATCGGGACGAGCCTCAATCCTACTCAGGACCACCGCCGGGCTTGTCCACACGCCTGTTCCTGAAGCTGGGGGATGGGCGGCGGAACAGTTTCGCGGCGCTGATCTACCCGGCCTCCGCCGCCTGGCATCCGGTTTCCTCCACGGTGCTGCAATTGCATGACGCTGATGGTCTGCTGATCGCGGAAGCACCCGTGGCGATCCCCTGCTCGGGCTCCACCATCGTCTGGCCGCATGAGGCTTTCGACGCGGCGACGTTACAGGCGGCTGGCACCTCGGGTTATGTGCTCGTGCGGGACCCAACCTGCCGCTTGTTCGGGTATCACGGTCTGATGGATAACGCCGGCAGCTTCTCGTTGGATCATATGTTCGGGTTTTAGACATGATGCTCCCCCTCCCGGAAAGGAGGGGGAGCGTCAGGTCAACCGTTGAAGTTCAGCTTCAACCCGGGTGTCGGCCACTGCATCACGCCGAGGCGCCCGCTATCGGACAGGGTGATGTAAGCCGTGCGCATATCCGGACCACCGAAGCAGATATTGGTCGGATAGGCATCCGGCATCTTCACCGCGCGCACGATCTCCCCCGATGGGGAAAACTCGGTGATGTAGCCCGTGGTCAGCGTGGCCACGCAGATATTGCCATTCTCCAGCGCGGCGATGCTGTCAAAGCGGGCATTGCTGCCGGCGCCACCCAGAACCCGGCCACTATGCGCCGCGAAGGGGGCGGGTTTACGCAACTGACCCGGGCCCTCGATATCAAATGCCCAGAGACGGGCGCTTTCGGTATCGGCGACATAGAGCGTCTTGCCGTCCGGCGAGAGGCAGCAGCCATTGGGGCTAAGGAAGGGGAATGCGATCTCTTTGACCGAGGACCCATCCGGCAGCGCGTAATAGATGCCGCCGTGATCGCGATGGCGCGCGTAACGCTTGCCCAGATCCGTGAAATAGAAGCCGCCCGCGGTATCGAACACCAGGTCGTTGGGTGCCGACAGCTTATTGCCGTTCACGTCCTTGTA
This sequence comes from uncultured Acetobacteraceae bacterium, assembly GCA_903918315.1. Lineage (GTDB taxonomy): Bacteria > Pseudomonadota > Alphaproteobacteria > Acetobacterales > Acetobacteraceae > Rhodopila. The sequence continues at coordinate 64,674 of CAIXEA010000133.1, forward strand.
GAGCAGCGTCGCCGCACCGGTCTTCGGATCGATGCGCTGCACGGATCCGAATTGATAGTCGGGGTGCGGGCCGAGCCCCATCGAATGCCCCTCCACATACCGGCTACCGCCGTTGTTGCAGAGATAAAGCGCTCCGTCCGGCCCATAGGCCAGGCCGTTCGGCCCGCCACCGCAGCGGGAGAACACCGTCGTGGTGCCATCCGGCGCCACGCGGGACAACTGAGCGTTGCGGATTTCCGTCAGGATGATGGAACCGTCCGGACAAACCACGGGGCCTTCGGGAAAGCCTAAACCGGTGGCAAGAATGGTGACGTCACTCATGGTGTTTCCTCGTTGTAAGCCGATGCCAGTGAGTGTCACCGACGGGCGCATAACGTCAAGCTTTGGGGTCGGGCAGCCTGCTCCCTGCCCTCCCCCAGACGCGGCGGCGCGGTTCAATCCCTCGTATCACCCAAGAGATCAGACTCGTGAGGATCAGACCGCGTTCTTGCCACCATAGCGGCGCACCCGCAGATCAGCCTGTTCCTTGTGACCCGCGAAATTCTCGATCGCGCACAGGCGCGAGCAGTATTCACCGATCATGGCGGTCGCTTCGGGGCTGACCTGCTGGTAGGTGACGGTTTTCAGGAACTTGCCCACCCACAGCCCGCCCGTGTACCGGGCCGCGCGCTTTGTCGGCAGCGTGTGGTTGGTACCGATCACCTTGTCGCCATAGGCAACGTTGGTCTCTTTGCCGAGGAACAAGGCACCGTAATTGGTCATCCGCTCCAGGAACCAGCGCGGCTCCTTCGTCAGTACCTGCACATGTTCCGACGCGATGCGATCCGCTTCCGACAGCAGTTCCTCATCGGTATCGCACAGAATCACCTGGCCATGATCCCGCCAGGCCGCGCCTGCGATATCGCCGGTGGGCAGGATCGCCAGCTGGCGATCGATCTCCGCCTGAATCTCCCCGGCGATCTTGGCCGAGGTCGTGAGCAGGATCGACGGCGATGTCGGCCCATGTTCCGCCTGGCCCAGCAAATCGGTCGCGCACATTTCCGCGTCCGCCGTGTCGTCGGCGATGATGAGCGTCTCGGTCGGGCCGGCCAGCAGGTCGATGCCGACACGGCCGAACAACTGGCGCTTGGCCTCCGCCACGAAGGCATTGCCGGGGCCAACAAGCATATCGACGGGGGCAATGGTCTCAGTGCCCAGACCCATCGCCGCCACGGCCTGAATGCCGCCGAGCAAATAGATCTCATCCGCGCCGGCCAGCGACATCGCCGCCACCGTCGCGGCTGGGGGGACCCCGTTCAGCGGCGGCGTGCAGGCGGCCACGCGCCGCACGCCCGCGACCTTGGCGGTCAGCACCGACATATGCGCCGAGGCCACCATCGGATAGCGCCCGCCCGGAACGTAGCAACCCACGCTGGCGACCGGGATGTTCTTATGGCCGAGGCGAATGCCCGGCAGGGTCTCGATCTCAATATCGACCAACGCACCCTTCTGCGCTTCCGCGAAGCGGCGGATCTGCGCCTGGGCGAATTTTATGTCCGTGATCACCTGATCCGGCAGGCCGTTCATCAACGACGCGATCTCATCCGGGCGCAGGCGGAACGATGCCGGCTCCCATTTGTCGAACTTGGCCGACAGATCGCGCACGGCTGCATCGCCGCGGGCGGAGATATCCTCCAGGATCGCCTCCACCGATTGGCGGACCTGGCGGTCGGCTTCTTTCTTCTCTGCTTCCGTCGTGCCCGCCTTCAAAACCCGGATCATCTGCTTACTCCGCCGTCCAGCCACCATCGACAACCAGCGCGGTCCCCGTGACCAGCGCCGCCGCGTCGGAGGCCAGATACACCACCGCGCCCATCAGGTCTTCCACCGTTCCCAACCGCCCGAGTTTAATCCGCCGCAACGTGTCATCGCGGAAAGCCTTGTCTTCAAAGAACGGGCGCGTCAGCGGCGTATCGATAAAGGTCGGGCCGATGGAGTTCACTCGTATGTTGTACGGCGCGAGGTCGATCGCCATCGCCTTGGTCAGCCCCTCGATGCCGTGCTTCGTCATGCAATAAACGGTGCGCCGGGCGCCACCGACATGGCCCATCTGCGATGACATGTGGATAATCGACCCGCCTTCCTTCGCCTCGACCATGCGCTGCGCCACCGCCTGCGCGATGAAAAAGGCGGCACGCTGATTGAGTCCGGCGATGACATCGAAGTCGTCTTCAGTCACCTCAAGGAACGTGCGCGGGCGGTTGGTGCCGGCGTTGTTGACCAGAATATGAAACGGCTCCTGCGCGGCGATCACAGCACGCACCGCCGCCCTATCGGTGACATCCAGGACCAGCGCTTCGGCGCTGCCACCCTCGAATCGGATTTCCGCCGTGGCCTGTTCGATTTCTGATGGCGTGCGGGCGACCAGCACCACGTGCGCGCCCGATTGCGCCAGCCCGGCCGCGGCGGCCAGACCAATGCCGCGACCAGCGCCGGTCACAAGGGCGCGCTTACCGTCGAGACGCAGGGAAGGCAGGCGGGGAAGGGTCATGGGTCGATCTCAATCACTGGAGGTGGATAACGTCGTGCCCCGCACTATCCCGCGCTGGTGGTTTGGTCGCAACCAATCGAGGTATGGCGGCTTTCTAAGGCGTGCTAGGCTGAGTGACACGACTTGCTGCAAGGTCTCGAGCGCCGCATGCCACCCCACGACCTGACGATTTCCACCATCATACCGCTCTATAACGGTGCGCCATTTATCGAAGAGGCTTTGAACAGCGTCTTTGCCCAACACCTTCCGCCGGACGAAGTGATCGTGGTGGATGACGGTTCGACCGACGACGGCCCTTCTGTGGTCGAACGCCTGGCTCGGGACCACGATATCATCATCTTGCGCCAGCCGAATGCGGGACAATCCGCGGCGCGGAACGCCGGGATTGCCCGGGCCCGTGGTTCGTTGATCGCTTTGTTGGATCAGGACGATGTTTGGTATCCCAACCACCTTTCTGAATTAATAGAACCGTTCCGAGAACAACGATATCCCGCGCTCGGCTGGGTCTATAGCAATCTGGACGAAATCGATCGGGCCGGAAAGTTAGTATATCGCAATTGCCTGCGGCAGGTAAAAAATGTCAGGCATCCGAAGCGCGACATATCGGAATGCCTTGCGACCGACATGTTCGTTCTTCCATCCGCAACTCTGATCCGCCGATCGGCGTTTGAGGCGGCGGGGGGATTCGATGTGGCACTTTCGGGGTTTGAAGATGATGACCTCTTTCTTAGGATATTCCAATCTGGATTTGATAATATTTATATCGATCAGGCTCTGGCAAAATGGCGCATTTTCGGCGGAAGCGCATCCTTTTCCTCGCGGATGGCACGCAGCCGAATGATATATCTACGGAAATTACTCAAAGAATTTCCAGACGATATCGAGCGCTCCCGGTACTATACGTCTGATCTGATCATCCCCCGATTTTTCCCCTGGCTCGTCCGCGAATATACCAACGCTCTGCGTTCCAACCAGCCCGAGGCCATTCAAACCGCGCTCAGCGATCTCCGTACCATCATGCCGATGCAGCGCCTGCGCATTCGCCTTATCATGCGGATGCTGCTGCCGATCCTCGGTATGCCGGATCTCGCGCGCAGCCTGGCACCGGTCGTTCAGGCCGTACGCCCTGTTTTACGGCGGCTGCTGCGATAGTCATGCGCCCCCGTCGTTCGGATAGCAGTACGAGAGTGACCTACCTGGAGAGCCTCAGGGGTATCGCCGCGTTGACGGTCGTGCTCGGCCACACGCTTGGCGCATCCCGATTAGAGGGAACACCCGCCGATATCGTGCTCATGGCGATACACTCACCCCTGGCCTGTTTCATCAACGGCAGAGGGGCGGTAATATTTTTCTTCACGTTATCAGGCTATGTCCTGACACTACGCGCGCTAGAGACCAACGACATGGGCGCCATCCTCCATGGCGCGGTAAAGCGGTGGCCCAGGCTGGCGGGTCCTGTTCTGGCAAGCACGATCTTGTCATGCCTCCTTTGGGCGGGCGGCTGCTTTTTTCATACACAAGCATCGAATCTGACCGGATCGGACTGGTTGGCCCATTTCGCATATGGCTCATTAGATCTCGGGAACCCACCCGATATGGGGTTGGCTGCCGCGATTGCGCAGGGGGCTTTTACGACCTTCAGAAATGGCACCGCGACATTCAATGCCAGTCTGTGGACAATGCATTATGAACTGATCGGGAGCTTCGCGGTCTTTCTGACCGCCGCGCTGCTGATCGCCACGCGGTCTCGGGTCGCGAAAGCGGCATTGTTCCTATCTGTTTTTGGTTTTTTTGCTTACCGGAACATATTGTACGTGCCGTTCGGCGTGGGCCTTTGCCTGGCCGTGCTGCGCGTCGGTGGGTGGTCGGCCCCCCGGCCGCGCTTAGCCATCCCAATGGTTATTGGAGGGCTCTATGCCTTCGGCTATCAGATCGGCGGCACAAGCTATGCCTGGTTACCGGCCTATGAGCCGACCTCGGATGCCATGACCCTTGCGTTCAGCCTCGCCAGTGCCGCGGTACTCCTGGGGGTGGGGGGATGGCCCTCAGCGCGTGCCTGGTTGAACCACCGGGTCTTCCAGACCATCGGATCGATGTCTTTTCATATCTATGTTGTGCACCTTCTGGTCCTGATGTCGGCTGGATGTGCCGCGTTCGTCTATATCCAACCGCTATGGGGATTCAACGCGGCCAGTGCGGCACTGATCGGGGTAACATGGAGCGGAACCGCCATCGTTGCCGGGTTACTGCGGGCGATGGACCAGTACTAGGTCGCCGGCCTGAACCGCCTGCTGCGACCGTTCCGCCTGACGGACGCGGGCTGAGCCGGTTTTCAGCACCCTCGGCCTGAGCTCCGGTCGCACAAACGTCGCAACAATCTCCGCAAACGGATCAAGGGAGCCAAGCCCCGGCGAAGGCCGGCCACTGACTGCTCGAGTTGTACCAACCGTCCGTCCTGCTGCTGCATGCTGTCCATGAGCCGCTGTAGCGTATCAGCTGCCGGCATAACATCGCGGCTCGGGCTCCGCCTGTCGGCCCGAGGAAGTGGTAAGGGGCCGTTCGGCTTATACGATTTCTCGATGAAGGCGATATTCGTCTCGAAGATTATGCGTTCAACCGCGATATAAGGCCGGTGACCGGTCATCAGTTCCTGCATAAGCTCGTCGATCAGCTGCTTGACGACGCCTACCATGCCGAACTGACTGCTGCGAAATTCGGTCGCCCCCGCCGTTGCATCATGCCAATCCGGGGGTTCAAACGCCTGGCCGTCGGGATATTCCGGCAAGAAACCCGTACCGAAGTCTTCAATCACATAACAGCCGCCTGGGCAGAGATGGCGGGGGAACAAGTAACCCAGAGATCGTTTCGTTATATACCCCAGATGCGACGCATCATCGATGATCATGTCGAACGGCCCACCGGCCAAAGCCGCCGCCCGGTCCAGAACCATGGGATCATCCTGAGCACCGCGCAAAACATGGATCCTGCTTTGCCCTTGCACGCAGCCGGGTGGTTCCGCGATATCGACACCGACGACGGTCGCGTTTGGAAGAAAATCTCGCCATATTAAGAGCGAGGCACCGGATGACACGCCGAGTTCCAGGATACGCAAGGGTTCGGCCCGCCGTGGTGCCAGCAGGCGGGCATATGATTGAAAATAGCTGGATGCTTTGCGTGTCGCATCCCCGGCTGCGTAATAGCGGTCCGCTAATTCTTCCAATGTCGCATCGGCATCACCGGCCATGGTATCGGCCGATGGCGGCCAGGCTGCCATATCGAGGATCGAAGCCCGAGAGCCCAGAATCGGGTGGATAGACTATTTGCCATGTGACAATGCGGGTCATTGTCATGAACGCTGTACCAGCCTTGAATGACGTTAACCGACCAAAATCTTACCGTTCAACGCCGATATCGAGGTTAGGTTCGTAAAGGTGATCTTAGTGGAATCCGATAGTGTCAAGGTGATACCGGCGCCGGTTCCGGTCACCCCTGGACCGGTCGCAAACGCTTCAAGTTGGGAGGCGGACTGCGTCGAGTCATACCCGATGAGATCGACCACATCGTTGGAATTGAAGTCCGTAATATAATTTTGGTGGCCGTTAGTACTGACTTTGAAGAAAGCGAAGATGTCGGACCCGCCGCCACCGGTCATTGTCGATGAACCAGCGCCCGCGAACATGGTGTCGTTGCCCGTGCCCCCAATCAACTGCTGCGTGGACGAGGCGACGGTGCTGGCGATCAGGGTGTTGTTGTCAGCTGAACCGGCGGCATTCAGTGTCTCATTACCGTTACCGGCGATAAAGTAGACACCGCCACCGGCATGACCCACGAAATTCGCTGTGCTACCGCTACCACCAAAGATCGTCGCCTGGCCGGTGCCGCTGGTGATCGTGGCGGTGTTTGAGGCGTTGGAACCAAAGATCAGTCCACCGGAGCCGACTGTGATCGTTTCTGTTCCGCCGGCCGCGCCGACCACGGTCGATACGCCTGTTCCACCGATGAACTGCAAGGCTCCGTTAGCCGATGCGGCGGCCAGAACGACCGCTGCCGTCGCAGCGCTGATGGTTGAGCCGCCCGTTCCGCCGACGATGGTATCGGTCGCGCCGCCAGCACCACTGACGCTGGCGACAAAACCTTTGCTACCGCCGAAGACCCAATCGTTGGAACCCGTGACCTGAACGACCTGGAGGCCGCTGCCACCGGCGCCGGCCAGGGTATCGCCGCTTCCGCTGATTGTGACGTTGGCATTGCCCCCCGCCAGCATCGCGATGTCGTTGGTCCCGGATATCTGGAGATTCATCGTCCCCGACGAACCCAACACCTCTGAGTTGGCACTGGCCAGGGTGACGTTGGCGGTACCGGCCCCTGCGGAAATGGTGGCGCCCGATCCGGATGCACTGACATTCACAAACAGCGTGTCGGCCGCATTGCTGCTTCCGGAAACCGACAGGTTCGCCCCGAGCCCCTGCACCGTCGTGCTACCCCCGACCGAGGGGTTGGACGATACCTGTGAGACGACATCATTCGTCCCGGCCGCAATGATGAAGTTCGACGATCCCTTTGCAATCACGAGATTGCTGCCAAGACCGGCGGCCACGGTCCCAGCGCCCGCTGCGTAGATGGTGTCGTTCCCCGCACCGGTGGAGATCAGATAAGGGCCACCGCTGGCCGAAACCAGGTTATTGCCCCCGGTCGCGGCGACGGTGCTCTTGCCCGATATCAGGATCGTATTGCCCGTATCGTTCGACAGAACCTGTGTGTTGGCAGCGGAGACGGTGTCGGGGTTGTTCAGGTTGGGGACGTTGACGACATAGCTGTAGCCGGGGGGAACCGATGAGGAACCGCCACCGCCGGCGATAATCAGCTCTTTGGTCGTCGGAAAACCCGGTACGGCGGCACCAGAGGACACCGAAGATACAGTCAGCGTAGCCGCGGCACTCGAGGCGGCGAGCGCGGCGGCCATCGCCTGCGCCAGCTGCAGGTAGTCGCCTGTGCCCGTGGTGACGGTCACAATGCTACCTGCCGTGCCTGGCACGGTTATGCCTGAAGTCGCCACACCCATACTAGACTACTCCGCCGCCAATCCGCCAGGCTGCCCACTAAACATCGACCGCACTACAGCCGAATTATGGATGCATTCTAACCCATCTTATTCATCGCATGGCAGGGATTCGCGAACGGACATGGCGCAAACATATGGAATCGTTCAGTGATTGGTTGCTTACACCCACACCGAACGCCGGACATAATCCGCCATGCCCGCCACCGATGAGGATA
>CAIXEA010000134.1 GCA_903918315.1 uncultured Acetobacteraceae bacterium
CTCGCGTCGAGCAATGCTTCGGCAAACTCAAACGGTTCAAGCGGGTCGCTATGCGCTGTGAGAAGACCAAGCGAAACTACGAGGCATTCGTGTCATTGGCCTGTGTGTTTGTCTTGATCAAATCCGTCCACACGGCCTAGTCGAATCCTTCGATCTCATCCTTGGTCGGCAGGCGGTGCGCGATCCCCTTGTGGCAGTCGATGCAGCTCTTTTCACCCGTCAGCAGCTGTTCTTTATGCACGGCGGCGGCCCGGTCACTCTGCTTGGCGAGGTTCATCGACTGCGGACTATGGCAGTTCCGGCATTCCTGCGATTTATTCGCCGACATCCGCGCCCATTCGTGTTCCGCCAGCACCGGCCGCAGATCGAGGAACTTCTCGCGTGTGTTGATCAGACCGAACAGATGCCCCCAAACCTCTCGGGAAGCTTGCATCTTGCGCGCGATCTTATAGGTCCAGGGATGCGGGACATGGCAGTCCGGACAGGTCGCTGGCACGCCGGATCGATTGGTCCAGTGGATCGTGCCCTGCAATTCCGCATAGACGTTGTTTTTCATCTCGTGGCAGGTGATGCAGAACTGCTCGGTATTCGCGACCTCCAGCGCGGTGTTGAACGCGCCCCAGAACGCCACGCCCGCAATGAAGCCGCCAAGGGTCAGGAACGCCAGGCTATAGGACGTCGCCGGGCGTGTGGCCGTGCGCACCCAGCGATTGCCGGTGATCCACGACCAGAGTCCACGCTTGGGGGAAACAGGATCAGACATGATGCATCTCCCTCATGTCGGTCCTGGCAGACGAACCAGCATGAAATAGAGCCAGAAACCCAGACCGTACGCGCCGACAATGGCGCAGGCGATCACCGGCCAGATCAACACCGCCAGCAGCAGGAACGTCATCAGCTCCCGCCCTTTCGCCTCCGTGGTGGTGCCTGCTTGCATGACATACCTCGCCTTCGCGGCGGCCCCCTGGCCGGGTTGCACTGAGCATGCGATGAGGATCGCCCTCGGGGGGCGGCGTCGATAGGCCCAGCTTTCCGGAATTTAATGATACCAGATGGGCTTGGATGACCCCGCGATGCGTCTGACCGGCACAGGACTTCATTCAAACCGCTTCTGCGTTCGGGCGTCATCGGCTAAGGTTGTTTGAGATCATAGGGTTGATTCAGATCAATGATCACCTTCAGCGGAACAGGATTACTGGCCTTGCAAAGGCAAAGTCCGAAACCAGGAACGCTCCGAGGGAAAGCCAGGCGCCGATCCCCGCCACGTGATCAAGGGATTGGATTGCACGACCGTGGCGGGATGAACCCGTCACGCAACGGAGAAAGTGCCCACTCATGCATGCCTTCCACGCCTTCTGCCGTCAGTCGCTGGAATCCATCCGCGCGCAGGGGCGTTACCGCACGTTCACCCCGCTGCTGAAGCAGGCCGATCGCTATCCGTATTACCGCGATACCGAGGGCAACGACGTTCTGGTTTGGTCGTCGAACGACTATCTGGCGATGGGCGGCCATCCGGTCCTGATTGAAGCCGCCTGCGAGGCGGCCCGCACCATGGGCGCCGGCGCTGGCGGAACCCGTAACATCAGCGGCACCAGCCCCTTGATCGACGCGCTGGAACGCGAACTGGCCGATTTGCACGGCAAGCAGGCGGGGCTTCTGTTCACTTCCGGCTTCGTGTCCAACCAGGCCGCGCTGTCGACGGTGCTGAACAGTCTGCCGAATGGTCCGGATGAGCGGTGGCAGGTGTTCTCCGACGCCAAGAATCATGCCTCGATGATCGCGGGCATCAAAGGCTCCCGCGCGATCGTCAATATCTTCCGCCACAACGATATGGCGCATCTGGAGACGTTGTTGCAGGCGACTCCGGCCGCCGCCCCGAAATTGATCGTCTTTGAATCCGTCTATTCCATGGATGCCGACATCGCCCCGATCGGGGCGATCTGCGATCTGGCTGCCCGGTACCGCGCGATGACCTATCTGGATGAAGTTCATGCCGTCGGCATGTACGGGCCCAATGGCGGCGGCGTGTCCGAACGCGATCGGGTCGCGCATCGGGTCGATATCATCGAGGGCACGCTGGCCAAGGCCTTCGGCTGCCACGGTGGTTACATCACCGGCGACTCCGACGTGGTGGATTTCATCCGCTCCACCGCCCCCGGCTTCATCTTCACCACCTCCCTGCCCCCGTCGACCGCGGCCGCGGCGCTGGCGAGCGTGCGGCATGTCAAACAGGACCACGCCCGCCGCGTGGCGTTGTTTGAGCGAGCGGACATGCTCAAGCGCAAGTTCGACGCGGCGGGATTGCCGCGCATCGACTCCGTGAGCCACATCGTGCCGTTGCATATCGGCGAAGCGGCTTTGTGCACCGAGGTCAGCCAGCGGCTGCTGTCGGAATTCCGGATGTACGCGACGCCGATCAACTATCCGACCGTGCCGAGGGGGGAAGAGCGGCTGCGCTTCACGCCTGGCCCGCTCCACACGGATTCGATGATGGATGCGTTGGTGGCGGCGTTATTGGCGATCATCGAGCCGGCCCGCCGCGCAGCCGCCTGAAAGCCGCCTCATGTTCGTCGAACTCGGCCATTTTTGCCTGATCCTGGCGCTGTTTGTCACCGTCGTCCAAAGCACGGTGCCGATCATCGGGGCGGCGCGGCGGCATTTGGGCTGGATGGCGGTGGGCCGCACCTGCGCCCTGGCGGCGTTCCTGCTCATTGGCTGCGCGATGGCCGCGCTTATGCACGCCTATATCGTGTCTGATTTCTCAGTCATCAACGTTATCGAGAACAGCCACACCGACAAGCCGCTGCTCTATAAAATCAGCGGCGTCTGGGGGAACCATGAGGGTTCCATGCTGCTCTGGGTGTTCATGCTGTCGCTCTGCGCCGCGGCGGTGGCGGTTTTCAGCGCCAACCTTCCCCCTGCCCTGCGCGCCCGCGTCCTCGCGGTACAAGGCATGATCGGCGTTGGTTTCCTGCTGTTCATTCTGTTTACGTCCAACCCTTTTCTGCGTGCGGCCACGCCGCCGGCGAACGGGCACGGGCTCAACCCGGTGCTGCAAGATCCCGGCCTCGCGTTCCACCCGCCGTTTCTCTACCTCGGCTATGTCGGATTCTCGGTCGCTTTCGCCTTCGCCGTCGCCGCCCTGATCGAGGGCAAGGTGGATGCGGCCTGGGCCCGCTGGGTGCGGCCCTGGACGCTGGCGTCGTGGTGCGCGCTGACCATCGGGATCGCGATGGGAAGTTGGTGGGCCTATTACACATTGGGTTGGGGCGGCTGGTGGTTCTGGGATCCGGTGGAAAACGCATCCTTCATGCCGTGGCTGGTCGGAACCGCGCTCATCCATTCGTCTATCGTGGTCGAGAAGCGGGACACGCTGAAATCCTGGACGATCCTGCTGGCGATCATCACCTTCTCTCTCTCACTCGTCGGCACGTTCCTGGTCCGATCGGGGGTGCTCACCTCCGTACACGCCTTCGCCACCGACCCCGCGCGGGGGACCTTCATTCTGCTGCTGTTGCTGGCGGCCATCGGCGGCTCGCTCACGCTCTACGCGGTGCGCGCGCCGAGCCTGCAAGGCGGCGGCCTGTTCGCGCCGGTCTCGCGGGAGGGCGCGCTGGTCCTGAACAACCTGCTGCTGTCCTGTGGCTGCGCGACGGTGTTCCTCGGCACGCTCTATCCGCTGTTTCTCGACGCCATGAACGGGCCCAAGCTGTCGGTGGGATTTCCCTTTTTCAACCGCACCTTCGTGCCGCTCATGGTGCCGATGATCATCGCACTCGGGATCGGCCCGATGCTGGCCTGGAAGCGGGGTGATCTGCTGGGGGCGATGCAGCGGCTTTGGGTGGCCTTCGTTGCCGCCGCTCTGGCGGCGCTGATCGCCTACTACGTCACCACCGGCGGCCCCGTGTTCGCGATCATCGGCCTGGCGCTGGCAGCCTGGCTGGGCGCGGCGGTGATCGCGGAGTGGACCGAGCGTATCGGCCTGTTTCGCATGCCGCTCACCGCCAGCCTGCGCCGCGCGATTCATCTGCCACGCGCCGCGCATGGCATGACCGCCGCGCATTTCGGGATGGCCGTTTTTGTCGCGGGGGTCTCGGCCTCTGCTTTCGACCGCGAAGCGATCGAGGTGGTTCCGCTCGGCGGCAGGCTGCAGGTCGCCTCCTATACGCTCGAACTGCAAAGCGTCGATCCGGTGACCGGTCCGAACTACCGGGCGGAACGAGCGACGATCCGTATCACCAAAGGCAGCGAAGAGATCACCATCGTCCATCCCGAACGGCGCTTCTTCACGCTACAGCAGCAAACCACCAGTGAGACCTCGATCCGGACCAATTTCCTGGCCGACTTGTATGTGGCACTGGGAGAGGCCGACGCCGCGGGCAAATGGACCATCCGTGCCTACTACAAGCCTCTGGTCCCCTGGATCTGGATTGGCGCGGTCATCATGGCCTTCGGCGGCGCGGTCAGTCTCAGCGATCGGCGCTGGCGGGTCGGTGTCGCGCAGCGCCGCCGCCTGGGTAGCGCGGTGCTCCCGGCAGCGGGCGAATAGCGATGCGGCGCTTGCTCTATCTCGCGCCGGTCGGGCTGTTTCTGGTGCTGGCCGGTTACTTCGCCTTTTCGCTGCGCCCCGGATACGATCCGCATACCTTGCCCTCCGCGATGATCGACAAAGAGGCGCCGGTTTTCGAACTCGCGCGCCTTGCGGGCAATGGGACAATCGGGCGCGAGGCCCTGAAGGGGCACCCGGTGGTGGTGAACTTCTTCGCGTCCTGGTGCGTCCCCTGCCGGGTGGAACATCCGCTGCTGATGCGGCTGGCGCAGCGGGAGCATATTCCGCTCATTGGCATCGCCTATAAGGACAAGCCGGCGGATTCGGCGCGGCTGTTGGCGCAGTTCGGCGACCCTTATCGCGATGTCGGCATGGATCGTGACGGCCGCACCGGCCTGGATTTCGGCGTCTATGGCGTTCCGGAAACCTATGTCATCGACGCCACCGGCCATATCCGCAAGCGCTTCGTCGGCCCGCTCAGTGCCGAAGCCGTGGATCATGAGTTGTTGCCGCTGCTGCGGACGTTGGGTGGATCATGAGGCCCCTGATCCTGCTGTTCCTGCTGCTGGCTTCGCCGGTCGGCGCGGTGGAGCCAGCGGAACGGCTGGCCGATCCGGCGCTGGAGAGTCGGGCGCGGGGCATCAGCGCGGAACTGCGCTGCCTTGTATGCCAAAACGAATCAATCGACGAATCCCACGCCGACCTGGCGCATGACATTAGGGTTCTGGTGCGGGAACGGCTGCTGGCCGGCGATTCCGATACGGCGGCGACGGGCGCGGTGGTCGCCCGCTACGGCGATTTCGTGCTGCTGCGCCCGCCGATGAAACCGGCCACATGGCCTTTGTGGTTCGGCCCCCTGGCGTTGCTGATCGTCGGCGCCGGCTGCTCCCTGCTCTGGCTGCGCCACCGGCCGCAAGCGGCACCGGCGCCGTTGGATGACGCCGAACGGAAGGCGCTCGAAACCCTGCTGCGGGAGGATATGTGATGCTGCCTCTCGTCATGGCGGTCATTGTCTTCGCCGTGCTGGTGCTGGTTCTGGTGCCGTTGATGCGCGATGGCGCGGCCGCACCGGATTCCAGCCGCTTTGATCAGGCGGTCTATCGCGACCAGCTGCGCGAACTGGACCGCGATATCGCCCGCGGGGTCCTGACCGACGCCGAAGCGGCCAGCGCCAGGCTGGAAATCCAGCGGCGCCTGCTGGCCACCACCACCCGCAAGGCCGCCGCACCGGCCCGGCTGGGCAAGAGCCCGGCGATGGCGCTGATCGTTACCCTGATCGTGGTCGGCGGGTCCATCGGCCTTTATATGACGCTCGGGGCGCCGGAATTGCCGGATATGCCGATGGTGGAGCGCCTGCCCAACGCCGCCCCCAAATCCGGCTCGAACGACGTGGCGGAGGCAACGGCCCGGCTCCGCCAACGCCTGGATGCCGAACCCGCCAATGCCCTTGGCTGGTTGGAATATGCGCGCATCAAAGCGGACATGGACGATTGGGATGCGGCGGCGGATGCCTATGAGCGCGCTATCGCCCTGGGACAAAACGCCCCCTCGGTGATGGCCGGCTTTGGAGAGATGCTGGTCCTGCGGGCCCAGGGCACCGTTGTCCCGGCGGCGCGGGACGCCTTCGCCGCGGCCCTGGCGCGCGATCCCCGCAACGAGGCCGCCCGCTATTATACCGCCCTGGCGGTCGGACAGGATGGTGACGCGGCCAAGGCGATCGACCTGCTGCAAGGGTTGCTGGCCGATCTGCCGGGGGATTCCGGGATGCGGGCGGATATCGGGCGGCGGATCGCGGAGGCCGCCAAGGCGGCGGGCCTGCCGGTTCCGCCCCTCGCCGAAGGTCGCGGCCCTGATCCGGCGGCGGTGGCGAATGCCGCCCAGATGACCGACAATGAACGTCAGGCGATGATCCAAGGCATGGTCACCGGCCTCGCCGATCGGCTGGAGCGCAACCCGGACGATCTGGATGGCTGGCTGCGCCTGGGCCGGGCCTATGCGGTGATGGGCGATCTGGATAAGGCTTATCGCGCCTATGACCGCGCCATGGCTATGAAGCCGAACGACTCGGCCGTCATGTTACAAGCTGCCGAGGGCCTGCTCAGCCACCTGGGCCCGACGGATGAAATCCCGCCGCGGACGGTGACTTTGTTGCACCGGATCGAGGATATCGCCCCCGGGCAGGTCGCGGTCCTATGGTATCTCGGGCTATCCGCGGCCCATGACGGCAAGGGCAAGGATGCTCTTGAATACTGGACCCGGTTGCTGACCAAACTCCCCGCCGATGGCGAGGAAGCGAAGACCGTCAAACAGGCGATGAGTGCGATAAAGATACGATAATCAACCGGGAGCAACAGGAGTCTGAAATGGCCCAAACGTCTGGAAACGCGTCGAAGTCCCTCTACATCCAGGTGATCGCCGGGGTCATCCTCGGCGCCCTGCTCGGGCATTTCTGGCCGGTCATGGCCGTCGAAATGCAACCCTTTGGGGAGGGATTCATCAAGCTGGTGCGCATGATCATCGCACCCATCATCTTCGTCACCGTGGTCGTCGGCATCGCCAAACTCTCCAATGCCGCGGAGGTCGGGCGGATTGGCCTCAAAGCGATCATCTATTTTGAAATCATGACGACCTTCGCGATGTTCATCGGCCTGATCGTCGGCCATGTCGTGCAACCCGGCACAGGCCTGAATATCGATCCCGCGACTCTCGACCGCAAGGCGATCGCGCGCTACGCCGATGCGCCGCATCAGGATGTCACGGGCTTCCTGCTGAACATCATCCCCAACACGGTCGTCGATGCCTTCGCCCGGGGCGAAATCCTTCAGGTTCTGTTATTCGCCGTGCTGTTCGGCCTTGGCCTGTCGCGCATGGGGGAACAGGGCAAGGGGGTAACGGCGTTTCTGGATCAGGCCGGCGGCGCGTTGTTCGGCGTCATCGCGATCATCATGCGCGCCGCTCCATTGGGTGCCTTTGGGGCGATGGCCTTCACGATCGGCCGTTACGGCATTGGCGCCCTGGCACAGCTCGGGATGCTGATGCTGTGCTTTTATCTGACCTGCGCGATCTTCATCTTCGCCATCATGGGCCTGGTCGCGCGGATGGCGGGTCTGAACATCTTCAAGATTATCGCCTATGTGAAGGAGGAATTCCTGCTGGTGCTCGGCACCTCATCCTCCGAGGCGGCGATGCCGACATTGATGGCCAAGCTGGAAGGGCTGGGCTGCGGCAAATCGCTGGTCGGGCTGACCATTCCGCTGGGTTATGCGTTCAATCTTGATGGATCCTCGATCTATTTCACCATGGCCATCGCATTCATCGCCCAGGCGCTGAACATCCCCCTGAGCTGGAGCGATTATCTGATGATCCTCGCCGTGCTGCTGCTGACCTCGAAGGGGGCGGCGACGGTGGTGGGCGGCGGGTTCATCACGCTGGCGGCCACGCTCGCAACGATGAACGGCAAGGTCCCGGTCGCCGGCATGGTCCTGGTGCTGGGCGTCGACCGGTTCATGAGTGAGGCCCGCGCCATCACCAACCTGTTCGGCAATACCGTCGCCACGATCGTGGTGGCGCGTTGGGAAGGAACGCTTGACGTGGAACGGGCCCGGCGGATCCTCAATAAAGAGGAGCCGCCCGTCATCACGCAGGCTTAGAGCGTGATCGGCGGAGGTGGAATCACCGGAGCCGTGAATCACGCGATCAAACAATCGGTTAGAGCGACCCCTGCGTGACTGGAATCGCAGGTTTGCACTGATCGGGGTTCCGGCGCGGGTGCGTTATGTGAGTCAAAGGCGTCCGGCATCTACCCGGAGGTTCCGATGGCATGGCGACATGGCGCAGCCTACTCGCAA
>CAIXEA010000135.1 GCA_903918315.1 uncultured Acetobacteraceae bacterium
GCGGCGTTGGCCCGGACAAGCCGGGCCATGACGCATGGGGTATCAGTCAATCGTTTCGCCGGTTGGTATTACTCGAATAATTTCAACGCGTTCAACAGCGTCTTGTAGATGCCCCAGGCCAAAGGCAGTCCGACAAATCCCCAGGCCAGCGCCAGTTGCAGGGGCGTGGTGGCTTTACGATCCATGAGAGCCTCCTTCAAGCGGCCGTTTCGGGCATGTGGTGGCGTTTATCGACCGCGCGGACGGCCATGTTGCAGGCGAATCCCACCACCAGCAGCCCCGACATCAGGTACATCGTCAGGTTGTAGGCGTCCTGTTTGGCCATGCCGTTGTCGATGTTGTACTGGCGGATGTAGTTGACCAGCACCGGCCCCAGCACGCCCGCCACCGACCAGGCGGTCAGCAGCATGCCGTGGATGGCGCCGACATAGCGGGTGCCGAACATGTCGCGCAGATAGGCGGGCACGGTGGCGAAGCCGCCGCCGTACATGCTCAGGATGACGCAGAAGCAGAGCACGAACAGGCCGACGCTGCCGATGCCGCCGGTTTTCGGGACCAGCGCGTACAGCACCACGCCGAGCGCGAAGAACACCATGTAAGTCGCCTTGCGCCCGATCAGGTCGGAGATCGAGGCCCAGAAGAACCGTCCGCCCATGTTGAACAGGCTCAACAGCCCGACGAAGCCGGCGGCGGCGGGGTTGATTTTGCCGGGGAACATCTCCTGACTCATGGCCGAGGCCTGGCCCAGAACGCCGATCCCGGCGGTGACATTGAGGCAGAGGACACCCCAGATGAGCCAGAATTGCGGGGTCCTCAGGGCTTCATAGACATAGACGTTATGGGTGGTGATCATGGCGCTGGACTCGCGCGGGGGAACGTAGCCCTCCGGCACCCAGCCCGGCGGCGGCAGGCGCACGATCAGGGCGCCCGCCATCATGAAGCAGAGATAGATCAGGCCCAGCGCGAGGAAGGTTTCGCCCACGCCGACATGGGTCGGGGTGGAGAACCGCGCCATGAGCCAGACCGACAGCGGGGAGGCAACGAAGGCGCCGCCGCCGAAGCCCATGATCGCCATGCCCGTGGCCATGCCGGGCCGATCGGGGAACCATTTGATGAGGGTGGAGACGGGGGAGATGTAGCCGATACCGAGCCCGCAGCCGCCGAACACCCCGTAGCCGAGATAGATCAGCCAGATATTGTGGATCTCCACCCCGAGATAGGAGATCAGAAATCCGCCCGACCAGAGCAGCGCGGAGGTGAACATGGCCCGGCGCGGCCCGCCTTCCTCCACCCAGCGGCCCATCACCGCGGCGGAGAGCCCGAGGAAGACGATGGCGATGCTGAAGATCCAGCCGAGATCAGTGAGCTTCCAATCGTCCGGCGCGGCCTTGTCGATGCCAATCAGCTTCGTCATCGGCAGATTGAAGACGCTGAAGGCATAGGCCTGGCCTATACACAGATGCACGCAGAGCGCCGCGGGCGGCACCATCCAGCGGCTGAATCCGGGTCCGGCGAGGGTTCGGGCGCGGTTGAGAAACCCCGTTTTGGATTGATCAGGTGCGGTTTGTTCCGGCATTGCGTTTCCCCGATGTTTCTTATTTCTTTCTTGATTTTGTCATAAAGTATTCGGCGTGCCGCGCGCAAGAGCCTTCCCGCACAGCCCGGCGATTGACCCCGCCCCGCCCTGACGCATACTTCGTGTTCGGCGCTGGCGCCCATCAGGAGGAAACCCACCCCATGTCGTCGTTATTCGATCTGACCGGCAAAGTCGCCATCGTCACCGGCTCCACCAAAGGGATCGGCCTCGCCATCGCGCGCCGCATGGCCGAGCATGGGGCGACCGTGGTGGTGTCGAGCCGCAAGGCGGATATGTGTGAGGCGGTGGCGGCGGATATTCGGGCCGCGGGCGGCAAGGCGGTGGTGATCCCCTGCCATGTCGGGCGCAAGGAGGACCTGCAGGGCCTGGTCGATCGCACGGTGGCGGATTGCGGCGGGCTCGACATCGTGGTCGCCAACGCCGCGGTGAACCCCTATCTCGGCCCGATGGCCGGCGTTTCGGATGAGGTTTACGAGCGGGTGATGGGCACCAATGTGCGGTCCAACTTCTGGCTCGCGAATATGACGATCCCGCATATGGTCGCGCGCGGCGGCGGCACGTTCCTGGTGATCTCCTCGATCGCCGGCATTCTGGGGCAGCCGAAGATCGGCTTGTACGGCATCTCCAAGGCGGCCGACGCGGCGCTGATCCGCAATATCGCGGTGGAATGGGGCCCGAAGAACATCCGCGCCAATGCCATCACCCCGGGCCTGGTCCGCACCGATTTCGCCCGCGCCCTGTGGGAGGATCCGGTGCGCTACAAGCAATCCACCAGCAACGCCCCGCTGCAGCGTATCGGCGAACCCGATGAGATCGCCGGCGCGGCGGTGTTCCTGGCGTCCAAGGCCGGGAGCTTCATGACCGGGCAGACGGTCGTGATCGACGGCGGCGTCACCATCGGGGCGATGACGCAGACCGAGGGGTGAGCCCCGTCAGACCGAAACGGCGGCGAACATCTCGGTTGGGCTGACGAATTCGTCCTGGGCGGCGACCATCAGGATTTCTCGCGAGCCGGCCTCGGCGGTGCGGCGCAGCAGGCCGTGGATGGATGATCCGGCCGCTTCCAGCGCTGTCACGGCCGAACCCGAGCGCAGCCGGTGGAACAGGAACAGGGCCGCGATCGCATCGCCGGCGCCGTTCAACGCTATCGGCAGGCGCGGGGTGCGCAGCAGATGGAACGCACCGGCTTCGGCGGCCATCATATCGATATGGTCGCCGGGCGTGGTCTCGGTCTCCAGGCTGGTCAGCAGAACGCAGCGCAGCCCATCCGGTTTCATCATGCCGGCCAGTTTGACGGCGGCCTGTTTGACCGCGTCGATGGTCGTGCACTCGATGCCGGTCAGGCGTTCCAACTCGAACCGGTTGGGGGTGGCGATGTCGGCCTGGGGGAGGGCGTGGTCCCGCAGAAACGCCTCGATCCCCGGGCGGACGTAAACGCCGGTGTCGGTGTCGCCGATGACGGGGTCGCAGCAATAGAGGGCCTGGGGATTGGCGTCCCGCACCCGCGCCACCGCGTGCAGGATGGCCGAACCAATGCCGGCGTCCCCCATATAGCCCGACAGCACCGCGTCGCAGCGGGGCAGGGCGTCCCGCGCGGCGATACCGTCGACCAAAGCGTGGACGGACTCGCCGGTGAACACGTCCCCGGTCCAGTGCCCGTAACCGGTGTGGTTGGAGAACTGGACGGTGTTGATCGACCAGACCTCCGCGCCCAGGCGCTGCAGCGGGAAAACCGCGCTGGCATTGCCGACATGGCCGTAGGCGACCCAGGATTGGATGGAGAGGATGTTCATGGCGGGCCGAGCCTATGGCAGGGACGCCCGCCTGACCACCGGTCTGCGTGGATTACATCACCGTGACCAACTGCCCGTTGGACGATCCGCTTCCCCCGCCACTGCGCCCGCCACCGCCGCCGCAATCCGGGTCTCGGCACTTGATCTGCCATTTCCCTTGGTTGTCCGAACAATAATAGCCCAGGCAGATGATCGGCACCCAGGTCTGGCAATTTTCACAAAGCGGAACGGCTTTTCCCCTGAAAAACGGGAAAATGATGAGATCCGATGGATCCTCCCCCCAGGAGAGGGCGATGCTCACCGCGGCCGCTTCGGCGCAGTTGCAGCGGGGTCTTTTCAGGTTCAAGGTGCCGTTTTCAAAAGGCCCGAGCCCAAGCGTATCCAGCCGCCTGATTCTACGGGTGCTCTGATCGGTATTGATGATTTTGCCGCCATGGCCCGACATGCCGCCGGCGCCGCCACTGTATCCGACGGAGACGCAGCCGGTTTTGGCGTTCATCGCGTAGACCATGGTTGCCTTCCCGCGATACCCGGCATCCGGTCTCACGTCGAAGATGGTCTCTTTGTCCTCGTCAAATTTCCGGCGTTTTCGCGCCCGTTCCTCCACTTCGTCTGTCAGTTCTTCCTCGTTGGGCCAAAAGCAGTTCCGGGGGAGGCACATCAGCGTATACCTTCGATATCGTCGCGGCATCGCGAGCGGATCGCCTGGATACCGGCATGCTACAAAAGCGGCGTGAATGGGCGGTCAGACGGTCATTAAATCGTTATTATACAAACCTGAGACACGCTTGACTCATACCCCATGCGTCATGGCCCGGCTTGTCCGGGCCAACGCCGCTCGCATGGTGCCGCGAGAGGTGGCCCGGACAAGTGTTTAGACCGGGGACAGTCCTGACAGGTGTTCGGAGACCTTCCTGACGGTTGCTTTTTTCGTTTTCTGATCGCGGAGGTCGACCTCCGCGATCAGAAAACGGGCGAAATAGAC
>CAIXEA010000136.1 GCA_903918315.1 uncultured Acetobacteraceae bacterium
CCCCACCGTCAGGGCCCGGCTCGTCCGGGCCAACGCCGCCCGCATTGTGCCGCGACCGGTGGCCCGGACGAGCCGGGCCATGACGAAGTGGGGGTATGAACCAATGGTTTCGCGGGTTGGTATCAGGCCTCCAACCCCGGCAAAGCCGGGCACCCCGTGCTGCTGATCGCAAGAGCTTTGAACAGCCGCCCCATTCGGTTGGGCTCACCCAGGCGGCGGGCGGCATCCATCACCGCCGCCGCCTGCGCCGGGGGCAGGTGCATCGCCAGGCGGTTGGCGCGTTGGAACAGGCCGAGCGCGGCCAGAAACAGCCCTTGCGGCACCGGGCCGTGCACAGCCGCACCCTCGGCGCGCGCCGCCGCCGCCAAAGCCGCGAAATCCACATGCGCCGTCAGATCGGCCGTCCCCGGCGCGTCCAGCGGGTCCGCGGGCTTGCCGCCGGCCAAAGCCTGGAGGCTGTCGCCGAACCCGCTGTGCTCCGGACCGTAATCCAGAAACAGCGCCGCCCCGGGCGCGGCCGCGAACCGGGACGCCAGCGCGCGGATGAACCCCAGGGCCGGCTCGCAGCGTTCCTGGATCGCGCCCTCCGGTGCATCCGCGGGCAAGGGCTCATCGCAGGGATGCTCCTCAAACCCAGCCGCCCCCACAAACCGCTCCGTCCATCCAGCCGCCTGCTTCACGAACTGGCGGATCGGCAGGGCATCGAAGAACTCATTGGCCAGCAACACCATTGGCCCCGCCGGAACCGAGGCCAGATCGTCGTGCCACACCGCGTCCGGCACCGCGCGCGCCTGCACCGCCCGCAGCCGCGGGGAGGTTTCGATCAGATGCACGCTCAAAGCCGCACGGAAAGCGGGCATCGCGCGGCTGATAGCGCGCAGCGCGTCCGCCATCAGCGTGCCGCGGCCGGGCCCGGCCTCAATCAGCATGACGGGGGATGGCGAACCCAGCATCTGCCAGGTGACAGCGGCCCAGAGGCCCAGGACCTCTCCGAAGACCTGGGTGATCTCGGGGGCGGTGGTGAAATCGGCGAAGGGGTCATGGGTCGCGTAATAGGCGGCGTTGGCACGCGCCATGAAGGCGTCCAGACGCTCCGTGCTCATGCCCGGACGGGGCGCCGGATCAGCCAGAAGCCGGCAAGGACCATCGGAATCGACAGGATCTGGCCCATCGTGGCGCCAAAGGTGAGGAAGCCGAGGAAGGCATCCGGTTCGCGAAAGAACTCCCCGGTGATGCGGGCCAGACCGTAGCCCAGCAGGAAGATCCCGGTCAGCCGGCCGGCGTGGGCGCGGATGGCGTCGCGGCGGGAACAGGCGAACAGCACGAGGAACAGGACCACGCCTTCCAGCACCGCCTGATAGAGCTGGCTGGGATGGCGCGGCACCGGGCCGGCATAGGGGAAGATCATTGCCCAGGGGAGGTCCGGCGCCTCCCGCCCCCACAGCTCCCCATTGATGAAATTGGCCAGCCTGCCCAGGCACAGCCCAATCGGCGCCACGACCGCCATGCGATCGGCGAATCCCAGCAGCGGGATGGCGTTGCGGCGGCAAAACCAGATCGTGGCGATGGAGACGCCGAGCATGCCGCCATGGAAGCTCATGCCCCCGCTCCAGACCTGCAAAATCCGCAGCGGATCGGCCAGGAAGGCGAAGGGCTGGTAGAACAGCACGTAGCCAAGCCGACCGCCGAGGACGACGCCGAGCGTGGCCCAGGTGAGGAAGTCGTCGACTTGCAGCGCGGTTGCGACCGGTGGCGTTTTGACCACCAGCACCCGCATCAGCCGCCAGCCCAGCACCAGACCCACGATATAGGCCATGGCATACCAGCGGATGCCGAAGGGGCCGATCTGGACGATGACCGGATCGATTTGCGGGAAGAGGAGCACGCCCATCATACGAACGGATCCGGCGTGGCGAGGTGATTCTGGACGTAGCGGCGGATGCCTTCCTCCAGCGGGGTGAACTGCCCAGCATAGCCGGCGCCGCGCAGGCGATCCATCGGCGCCTGGGTGAAGGATTGGTATTGGCCGCGCAGGCTGTCGGGCATATCGATGAACGCCACCCGCCGCTTCTGCCCGGCCGCATCGCAGACCGCGTGGGCGAGGTCGCGATAGGTGCGCGCCTGGCCGGTACCGAGGTTGAACAGCCCGTTCACCGCCGGCGTATCGAGCAGCCACATCAGCACGTCCACGATGTCGCCGATCCAGATGAAGTCGCGGGCCTGGGCACCGTCGGGAAGGCCGGGCTGGTCGGATTTGAACAGGCGCGCCGGGGCGCCGGCCGCGACCTCGTCATACTTGACCTTCACGACGGAGATCATCTTGCCCTTATGGTATTCGTTCGGGCCGTAGACGTTGAAGAATTTGAGCCCGGCCCATTGCGGCGGGCGCTTATGTGCCTGCGCCAGGGTGCGGGTGACCAGCAGGTCGAAGGCGTGCTTGGTCCACCCATAGAGGTTGAGCGGCCGCAGGCGTTCGAGCGCCGCCAAAGCGGGATCGTCGTCGAAGCCCATCGCGCCGTCGCCATAGGTCGCGGCCGAGGAGGCATAGACGAAGCGCACCCCGCGATCGGCGCACCAGTCCCACAGCGCGCGGCTGAGTTCGACATTGGTGGCCCAGGTTTCGTCGGCATCGGTGGCGGTGGTCGAACTGATGGCGCCGAGATGGAACACCATTTCGAGCGGCGGATTGCCGTCCAGGAAATCCCGCAGGCCCCCCGGTGCAACCACACGCGCTGGCGGGTGTTTGGCCAGATTGCGCCATTTGCCATCGCTGCCGAACCAGTCGACCACGACGGTTTCATGCCCCCGTTGAACGAGGGCGGCTTGAAGATTGGAGCCGATAAAGCCGGCGCCGCCAGTGACCAGGATCATGGGAAGGGTTTATAGGGTGCCAACGCCGCCGCACCAACAGGAGCCTGTGCCATGACCGACCGCCCGCGCATTTTTGACGACATCGCCGGCGTGGCCGGTGGCGCGATCTCCGCCCTGGCCGGTTTGCGGGAGGAAGGGGAGGCCATGGTCCGGGCGCGAATCGACGAAGCCATCCGCAAACTCGATCTGGTGCGCCGCGATGAGCTGGATGCGATGTCCGAACTCGCCGCCAATGCCCGCGCCGGGCAGGAAATCGCGGAGGCAAAACTAACGGAAGTCAGTGCGCGTCTGGCGGCTTTGGAAGCGCGTATCGAGTCGCTGGAAGCCGGCGCGTTGGGTTAAGGGACGATCAGGCCAGGGGCGCCGCCCCTGGACCCCGCCAAAGGCTCGCCTTTGGAATCCAATCATTTGTTTGGGGTTCTAAGGGCTTGCCCTTAGCTTGGGTCGAGGGGGCGGCGCGCCCTCACCTTTCTTTCCGCACCAGGCCCCCTGCCCCGCGCATGCTAGGCCTTGCGGCGCGGTGCAGGGGGCCTATACGCTACCCCTCGTGGCTAACCCCGGGAGAATCCACTACATTTCGGATTCATGACCGCCTTGGGTGAATCGCCACGCTCGGCCTTCCTTCCGACGGGAGACCCCGGATGTCAGCGTCCCTGACCCTCGCGCACGAAGCCTCCGCCAATCCCCTGGATGTGATGGAGCAGATTGTCACCAACAACGACTGGGTTTTTGATCGACGCAGCGACCATGAAATGGCCGCCGAAGCGCCTGGCCGGTGGTGCGACTATGGCCTGTATTTCAACTGGTCGCACGAAATCAGCGCCATGCACTTCAGCTGCGCCTTCGACCTGAAGGTGCCCGAGAAAATGCGCGGCGGCCTGTACGAGCTGCTCGCTTTGGCCAATGAACGCCTGTGGATCGGGCATTTCGGGCTGGAATCCGAGGATGGAATGCCGGTCTTCCGCCACTCCGTGCTGCTGCGCGGCGCGCCGGGCGCGTCCGCCGAAAGCCTGGAGGACATGATCGACATCGCCATCACCGAGTGTGAGCGATTCTTCCCGGCCTTCCAGTTCGTCCTCTGGGGTGGCAAAACCCCGGCGGATGCATTGCAAGCCGCGATGCTGGAGTGTGTGGGCGAAGCATGACCGATCACCAAATCCCCGCGATCCTTCTGGTTGGCTGCGGCCGCATGGGCAGCGCGATGCTGTCCGGATGGCGGGAGCAAGGCCTGGCGCCATCCTATGCGGTCGATCCCGCACCGCAGGCGGCCGGGTTCGCCGGGGCGGATATGACCGTGCTGACCGACCCCGCCGCCATCCCCGCCGGGTTCGCCCCGGCCGCGGTGGTGCTGGCGGTGAAGCCGCAAAGCGCCAACGACACCCTGCCCGCCTATGCCCGCTTCGCGGGGAAGACGGTGTTCCTGTCCATCATGGCCGGGCGCACCATCGCCGGGATCAGCGCGCTGCTTGGGGCCGACGCCGCCATCGTGCGCGCCATGCCCAATACCCCCGCCGCCGTGCGCCAGGGGGTCACCGTCGGCTACCCCAATGCCGCCGTGACCGCGACGCAGCGGGCCCTGTGCGACCGCCTGCTGCAAGCCATCGGCACCGTCGCCTGGACCGATGACGAGGGCCTGCTGGATCCCGTCACCGCGGTGTCCGGGTCCGGCCCGGCCTATGTGTTCCTGCTGGCGGAACTGATGGAACGCGCCGCGATCGAGCAGGGGATCCCGCCTGATCTGGCGCGGCTGCTGGCACGCCAGACGGTATCCGGATCCGGCGCGCTGCTGGCCGCGAGCCCCGAAGACGCGGCGGCATTACGCGTCGCGGTGACCAGCCCCGGTGGCACCACGGCGGAGGCGCTGCGGGTGCTGATGGAGCCGGGCGCGTTGCCGAAGGCGATGAGTGAGGCGATCGCCGCGGCGACTCGGCGGTCGCGCGAACTGGCAGGGTAAGCGGGGTTTTTTCGTGGAAGCGAGGGCGTTGGCCCGTGTATAGATCCAAGACGTCGAAACCTTGAGGTCAATCCGATGCGGTATACCGTGATCCTGGAGCGGGAAGCGGATGGCGGCTACGTCGCAAGCGTCCCGGCTTTGCCGGGATGCGTGAGCCAAGGCGATGATCGTGGTGAAGCCTTGGATAATGTCCGGGAAGCCATCGCGCTCTATCTGGAAGACTGCCTCGACGCCGGGGAACAGATCCCGGTGGAAGACGCCCGCGCGTTCGTTGATGTCGAGGCGGCCTAAACAGGGCGCCGGGTATGGCGAGATTGCCAACCGACCTGTCCGGTCGGGACGTCCGGGCAGCCCTGGAGCGCGCTGGGTTTACAATCCGGCGGCAGGCCGGAAGCCATATGATACTGGGCCGCGATGACCCTCACGCCCGCGTTGTCGTCCCGGATCACCGGCAGATACGGGCCGGGACCCTACGCCACATTGTCACGGACGCCGGGTTGACGGTTGAGCGGTTCGTCGAGCTGCTCAAATCTTAGGCGGAACACCCGAACCCCAACAGCGCCTTGAATCCGCCCCCACTCCCGGCCCATGATCCGCCCATGGATGACACAGACTTCGATTCCGCGCTGATCGCATCGGCCATGACCCTCGCCGGCACCGACGGCTGGCGGTCCGTCACCGTCGCCAGTGCCGCACGCGCCGCCGATTTGGGGCTGGCGCGGGCGCGGGTCCGGTTCCCCAACAAAGGCGCCATCCTGCTGGGCTTCGGCCGCATGGCCGACGCCTTCGCCCTGGAGGAAGCCCCCACCGAAGGCCCCGTCCGCGATCGGCTGTTCGACCTGCTGATGCGGCGATTCGATGCATTGCAGAGCTACCGCGCCGGCGTGCTCGCCATCGCCCGCGCCGTGCCGTTCGATCCGCCCACCGCCGTGCTCATGGCCTGTGCCACGTGGCGCAGCATGCGCTGGATGCTGGACGCCGCCGGCGCCTCCACAACCGGTCTGTTCGGCGAAATCCGCGTAAAGGGCCTGATGGCCGTCTGGCTCTGGGCCGCGCGCGCCTGGGAAAAGGATGAGACCGAGGATCTGACCGTCACCATGGCCGCCCTCGATACCGCCCTGGCACGAGCCGAGCGGGCGGCCGGTTGGCTTGCTGGCCGAACCCCGGCTAAGAAGGCGATGGAAACGCCGAATGACGCGCCCCCGGACGACGAAGCGGGGGGCGGCGGCGACGGGGGCGACGACGCCTGAACGCTTGGATGGGGAAAAACGTGAGCCAGACCTTGCCGCAGCCGCTGCTGGATGTGCGCGGCGTGACGCTGCATTACAAGACGCGCGATCACCTCGTCACCGCGACCTATCGCGTGGATTTCTCAATCCAACGCTCCGACCGGTTCATCCTGCTGGGCCCGTCCGGCTGCGGCAAATCGACGCTGCTGAAAGCCGTTGGCGGCTATATGGCGCCGGTCGAGGGCGAAATCCGCCTCAAGGGTGAGCGCATCACCCGCCCCGGCCCGGATCGCATGATGGTGTTCCAGGAATTCGACCAGCTCCTGCCCTGGAAGACCGTGCGCCAGAACGTCGCCTTCGCGCTGGAAACATCGGGCAAGCTGCGCGGCAAGGCGGCCGATGAAAAGGCGATGCACTATATCGAAAAGGTCCACCTGACCCGGGCCGCGGATTCCTTCCCCCACACCCTGTCGGGCGGCATGAAGCAGCGCGTGGCCATCGCCCGCGGCATGGCGATGGAGCCCGACATCCTGCTGATGGATGAGCCCTTCGCCGCCCTCGACGCCCTGACCCGCCAGCGCATGCAGGACGAGCTGCTGATGCTGTGGGAGGAAACCAAATTCACCGTGCTGTTCGTCACCCACTCCATCGCCGAGGCCGTCAAAATCGGCAATCGCATCCTGCTGCTCTCGCCGCATCCCGGCCAGGTGAAGGCGGAGATGAACAGCGCCCCCATCGGTGCCGAACCGGCCGAGGTGGCGGCGCTGGAAACGCGGATTCACGACATGCTGTTCTCGGATAAGGTGGAGGAAGACGATCATGTCTGACGCAGCATTGCGCCCGGAAGTCTATCGCGACACCAAGGCCAGCCAGGACTTCGGCGTCGTCGAAAAAGAGCTGACGCTGTTCGAGAAGCTGTTCAACCAGGCCTGGTTGCGCAAATGCGTCCTGCTCGTGCTGATCGCGGTGGTGTGGGAGGTCTATGGCCGCCATCTGGACAACCCGCTGCTGGTTCCCACCTTCAGCGACACCGTCACCGCGCTGGTGGCCGCGATCAAAAGCGGCGTGCTGATCGACCGCGCCTGGACATCCGTGAAAGTGCTGATGATCGGCTTTTCGGTGGGCGTGTTCCTGGCCGCGGTGCTGACCATCCTGGCGATCACCACGCAATTGGGCACGGATTTCCTGGAAACCGTGACCGCCATGTTCAGCCCCCTGCCCGCCATCGCGCTGCTGCCTTTGGCGCTGATCTGGTTCGGGCTCGGCATCGGCAGCCTGATCTTCGTGATGGTGCACTCCGTCCTGTGGCCGCTGGCCCTGAACACCCATGCCGGGTTCCGCGCGGTCTCACCCACTTTGCGCATGGTCGGGCGCAATTATGGGCTGTCCGGGCTGGGTCTGGTGCTGAAAATCCTGATCCCCGCCGCCTTCCCCTCCATCCTCGCCGGCCTGAAAATCGGCTGGGCCTTCGCCTGGCGCACCCTGATCGCGGCGGAGCTGGTCTTCGGCGTGGCATCCGGCAAGGGCGGGCTGGGCTGGTATATCTTCGAGAGCAAGAACCAGCTCGATATCCCCGAGGTCTTCGCCGGCCTGCTGACCATCATCATGATCGGCTTGCTGGTGGAAAACGTCATCTTCCGCACGATCGAGAACAAAACCGTCCGGCGCTGGGGCATGCAGACTTAACGGTTGGGGGAACGCGAAAGCGCCGCTGACCCAACAAAAACCGCGAAGGAGACTCCGTCCATGAGGTTCGGCCTGATCTACGAACTGCAACTGCCCCGCCCTTGGGACGCCGAATCTGAGCACCGGCTGGTGCAGCAGGCTTTGGCCGAGGTGGAAGTGGCCGACCGCCTGGGCCTCGATTACGTCTGGGCGAATGAGCACCATTTTCTGGAGGAGTATTCGCATAACTCCGCCCCGGAAGTGTTCCTCGCCGCAGCCGCCGGGCGCACTAAACAGATCCATATCGGGCATGCCGTCGTGCTGTCACCGCCAGGCTACAACCCGCCGGCGCGGGTGGCGGAGCGGATCGCGATGCTGGACCTCGTGTCCTCCGGCCGCGCCGAATGGGGCACCGGGTCGTCGGCGTCGCGGGCGGAGCTGGAAGGCTTCAACATCGACCCCGCACAGAAGAAGCTGATGTGGGCGGAGGCGACCGAGCAGGCCGCCAATATGATGGCGATGACGCCCTATCCGGGCTTTCAGGGCCAGTTCTTCTCCATGCCCGCGCGCAATGTCATTCCCAAGCCGCTGAACAAGGCGCATCCGCCGATCTGGTTGGCCTGCTCGAATCGCGAAACGATTCATGTGGCAGCGCGCAACGGCGTGGGCGCCCTGGCCTTCGCCTTCGTCGATCCGGTCGAAGCCGCGAAATGGGCCGGCGAATATTACGACATCATCAAATCCGACCAGTGCGTGCCCATCGGCCACACGGTGAACGCCAATATCGCGATGGCGACCGGGTTCTCGGTGCATCAGGATGAGGCGGAGGCGATCCGCCGCGGCGGGGAAGGCTTCCAGTTCTTCGGCTATGCCCTCGGCCATCATTATGTCTACGGCGAGCACACGCCGGGCGTGACCAATGTGTGGGAACGGTTTGAGCGCGGGCGGGATGCCATGCCCCCCGCCGTCGGCAACGGCATCGGCACCCCGGCGCAGCTGATCGAACGGTTGAAGCAGTACCAGGACGCGGGCGTGGATCAGGTGATCTTCATCCAGCAGGCCGGGCGCAACACGCATGAGGATATCGTTGCCTCATTGGAGTTGTTCGCAGCCGAGGTGATGCCCGTGCTGAAAGCAGATCAGGCGGAGCGGGATGCGCGCAAGGCGGCGGAGCTGGCGCCCTATATCGCGGCGGCGCTGAAGCGGAAGCAATGGATGCAGCCGGCGGCGGCCGACGCCCTCCCACCGATCGCCGCTTATGGCCGATCGGTCGTGGCTGATGGCACGCCGAATGCGATCGCGGCGCGGCGTGGCGGCGGGATCAATATCCCGAGCCAGGACCCGTCGGAGCGGCCCCGCGCCGAAGCGGCGGAATAGTCCGACTCAGCCTATCCACGCCTTCCCCACCCGCAGCGCCTCCCCCACCAGGGCCGCTGTGAGTGGGGTCATCGGCTCCCGCCGCGGATAGACCAGACCGATCATCGGCGCTGCCTCGGGGTCCGCGATCGGGATGGCGCGGATGGGATCGCCGAGGCCCATCGTCTCCGCCAGGACGGCCGGCATCACGCTCGCCCATTGACCGGTGCGCACGTGGGAGAACAGCACGACCATCGAATTCGATTGCAATGTCGGCGCCGGCTCCACACCCGCCTCGGCGAGGCGGCGATCGATGATGCGGCGGTTCTGCATGTCGGGGGTCAGCAGGCAGAGGGGAATCCCCCCCACCTCCGCCCAGGTGACCGAGGCCCGTGTGCCCAGCGGGTGATCTGCCGCGACCAGCAGACGATAGTGTTCATGATAAAGGGGAATGGAGCGAACCCGGCCCAGCGGTTCATTGTCGACATAGGTCAGGCCGGCATCGACCTCCAGATTGTCGAGCAAAGCGAGCACCTCGATCGAGGTGCGCGACAGGATGGTGAACACCAACTCGGGATGCGCGATATGCAGCGGCGTGGTCAGCGCCGCCACGATCGGCAGCGCGGTCGGGATGGCGGCGATGCGCAGATGCCCGGCGAGGCCGCGTTTCAGGGCCCGGATTTCCTGCCGCATCGCCCGTGTGTCACCCACGATGCGCCGTGCCCAGTCGAGGACGCGCACCCCCTCTGGCGTGAATCCGATGAAGCGGGATCGGCGTTGGACGAGCAGGACGCCGAGGCTTTCCTCCAGTTGTTTCAACCCGGCGGAGAGCGTGGGTTGGGTGATGCCACAGGCTTCCGCCGCGCGGCCGAAATGCTGTTCGCGGGCCAGGGCCAGCATCATTTCCAGCTTGTCGATCATGGCTGGATGGGTGGCCAAGCGAGGGTCGATGTCAACCGGGGGTTCAGTGCCCGGGCTGGCGCATCGCATTGAGCACGGCAACCGCCACCCGGAATCCCTTTTGAAAAATTCAAACCGACCAGGCGCATTCCATTTCGTTTTTATCGGTATTATTTTTATCTATGAATAGATATCAAAAACGATCCAGGCCATGATGCTTGTCATCCGCACAAAACGGCGCCTACTATTACACAAGGCCGTTGAGAAAAAACGTCAGACAATAAAACGGGTCAACAGAAGGAACACCGACATGCCGCCCTCATTGCGCTTCATGCTTCGCTTTGCCTTTTTGTGTTCGATCTGGTTGTTCGGCGGGGCGGGCGCGCGGGCCGCATTCGTCATGACGCTTACCCAGGTCGGGGGCGACGTCGTCTTGAACGGCAGCGGAACGTTGGACGTTTCCGCACTCCCCGTTGCGACGGACCAGAATGACTATGGTCTGATCCTCCCTTCCATCGCGGGAATCATTGGTGGGCCCGCCGGCATCGTCAATGACGTCTACCGCCACGGTGTGTCTGGTCCCACCAATTTCGGCATCAATTCATTCGAGACGAACGCAACGACCGGCAGCGGCGACAAGGTTGGCATCGTGGGCGCCTTCCCGGTCGTTGTCGTCCCGGTGGGCTACATTTCGGGCTCCGCGCTCGCGGCCAACGACGTGTTCGCGAGCGCCACCTTCGCGAGCATTGGCATCATCCCCGGCACCTATGTCTGGACCTGGGGCAGCGTGACGAACGGCAATGCCGACAGCTTCACACTGCAGGTCGGCCCGATCCCGGAACCCGCCTCCTTGGGTCTCATCTGTGCCGGCTTGCTGGGGCTCCGCGTGGCGAGGCGCAAACGGGCCTGACGGGGCGCGTCGTCTCCATTCCGGGCTTGCAGGACGGCGCGGCTCGGCGTATCGACGCGGCGCCGCTGGCGGGTCTTGCCTGGCCCCTCGGTGGTGATTGGGTCGCAGATCAGCGATATCCGCGTGAAATGCCCCCGATGATGTGATAGAAAAACGCGATCCAGGCGCCGGGTTAGCACAGCGGTAGTGCAGCGGTTTTGTAAACCGAAGGTCGGGGGTTCAATCCCCTCACCCGGCACCATTCCCGTCCCCCCTCTGCCCAAATCCCGCGGCCCATGGCACTGTCTCCGCTCGACCCGAGGGAGCCAAAACCATGTTCATCGCCGACGCGCAGGTGCATATCTGGGGCGCGGACACGCCGGAACGCCCCTGGCCCAAAATCGGCCACAGCTATGCCCACCGCGACACCCCGTTCGGCGTCGATGACCTCGTGGCCGAAATGGACGCCGCCGGCGTCCACCGGGCCGTCATCGTGCCCCCGTCGTGGGAGGGGGATCGAAACGACCTCGCGCAGGAAGCCTGCCGCCGCCATCCCGGACGTTTCGGGATCATGGGCCGCGTCGCGCTCAATGTCGCGATGCCGGAGGTTTTGGCGAACTGGCGCGCGCAGACCGGCATGCTCGGTCTGCGCTTCACCGTGCGGCCCGAACACACCTGGCTGACCGATGGCACCGGCGAATGGGCGTTCGAGGCGGCGCAGAAACACAACCTGCCCGTGATGATCTCCTGCCCCGGCTCGTTGCAGATCATCGACAAAGTGGCGGCGCGGTTCCCGGATCTGAAGATCGTGATCGACCATCTGGCGCTGATCCGGGTCAAGGACGACGCGGCCTTCGCCGATCTGCCCAAGCTGCTGGCTTTGGCGAAGCGGCCGAATGTGGCGGCCAAGGCATCGGCTCTGCCGGCCTTCTCCACCGATCCTTACCCGTATCGGAATATCCACCCCTATCTGCGCCAGGTGTTTGACGCATTCGGCCCGCGGCGCATGTTCTGGGGCACGGACCTGACCCGCCTGTCCTGCACCTATCGCCAGGCGGTCACGATGTTCACCGAAGAACTGCCCTTTCTGTCCGGCGACGACCTGGACTGGGTGATGGGCAAAGGCCTCTGCGCATGGCTGGGGTGGCCCGCATGAGCCCGGTCCCCGCGGGTTGGCCGTCGGACCGCCGGCTGGCGGTGTCTGTGAGCGTGATGCTGGAAGGCTGGGAATCCCCCGACGCGCCGGGCATCGGGCCGATGGGCAACCCGTTGAAGCCCGGCGTCGTCGATCTGCAGGCCCGCTCCTGGGCCGATTACGGCGCCAAGGTGGGGGCCTGGCGGTTGCTGGACCTGCTGGATCGGGATTGCGTGCGGGCGGTGTTCTATACCTCCGGCGTGGTGGCGGACCTCTATCCGGAGCTGACCGCCGCCATCGCCGCCCGCGGTCATAAAGTCGCCGCGCATGGATGGAGCCAAGGCACCCTGCCGGCCTATCTGCCGCCCGAGGCAGAAGAAGCCCAGATCATCCGCTGCGCCGAGG
This sequence comes from uncultured Acetobacteraceae bacterium, assembly GCA_903918315.1. Taxonomy (GTDB): domain Bacteria; phylum Pseudomonadota; class Alphaproteobacteria; order Acetobacterales; family Acetobacteraceae; genus Rhodopila. The sequence goes on from CAIXEA010000136.1 coordinate 12,405, forward strand.
TGATCACCGCCCGCACCGGCCAGCATCCCGCCGGCTGGCTGAGCCCCCGCTGCACGCCCAGCGCGCTGACCAGCACGCTGCTGGCCAAACACGGCTTCCGGTGGCACGCGGATATGTTCGACTCCGATCTCCCCGCTTTCATCGACACCGGCGCGGGCCGCGTGCTGGGCATGCCGTTCACGATGGAGGTGAACGACATGCCGCTCTATGTGCGCTATGGCAATGAGCCGGAGGCCTTCACCCGCACGCTGGCCAAGATCGTCGAAGGCTGGCCGCGCCTCAGCGCGGAACCGGGCGGGCCGCTCGGCTGCCTCGATATCACATTGCACGCGCATGTCTTTGGCCGCCCTTATGGCGCTTTGGCCATGCTGGACGCCCTGGCCGTGGTCCGCCAATCGGCGCACGCCTGGCTGACGGATCATGCGGCGCTTCAGACTTTGTACGAAGGCGGCTGAGGCGATGGCGGTGCGACGCAGGGGCGTGCTGGCGGCTTTGGCGGTGCTCGGGCCTTGCCTGGCGCGCCCCGCTTTGGCGCAACCACGCCCCAATCCGCTCCCCAGCCCGGCCGCCGGCCCGGCTCCTGGCCCGCCGCCATCGGCGGGCATGCTGTGGATGCCGGATTCCACGGACGGCAATGCCAGTGCGGGGAACGCCAGGGCGGGGGACACCCGACACAAAAGGAGCAACACTGATCCCAGGCCGCCCGGGACGTGGATGATCAGCGACGCGCAGTGGGACCGGTTTGCCGCCGTCATCACCCAGGCCCGTTCGCCGCTGCGGGTCAGTGTCCGCCTGAACACGCTACGGTCGCGGATCTTCAAGGATGATCTGGTTGATCTCCTGTCCAGCCTGCCGGATTGTGAGGTCGATGATCAGGGCACCTACACCGCCGGCACCTTGACCGCGTTCGACGGCATCCTGATTCAAAACGCCAGCGCGATCGACCCGACGCCGCCGGCCCGCCTGATCATGACCGCGTTCGAGACCGCCGGGATCGAGCCCAGACCGGTGTTCGAATCCTGGAACGCACAGCGTGTCCGCATCGTCATCGGCGCGCCGCCGTCCTAATCTTCGGCGCGCCGCCGTCTTAATCATCGGCGCGCCGCCGTCCTGATCATCGCCGGGCCGCCGTCGCCCCCCTTGCATGCGAACGGCGCATGGCGTTCATCGCATCATCCCGCCTGTTGGAGACCCCGATGATCCGCCTCTCCGTGCTCGACCAATCGACCGTGGTAACCGGGCGATCACCAGATACCTCCATTCGCGAAAGTATCCGCCTGGCACAGCATTGTGAGGCACTGGGCTACGACCGCTACTGGTGCGCGGAGCATCATAACTCCGACAGCCAGGCCGGGACCGCGCCGGAGATTCTGATCGCCGCCATCGCCGCGACCACCCACCATATTCGCGTCGGATCCGCCGGGGTGATGTTGCCGCATTACGCGTCCTTGAAAGTGGCCGAACAATTCCGGGTGCTGGATGCGATCGCGCCAGGGCGGATCGACCTGGGCCTCGGCCGGGCGCCGGGCTCGGACGGCCGCACGGCCTATGCGCTGAACCCGCAGGCGCAAAGTGCCGCCGAACACTTCCCCGCCCAGGTGCGCGACCTCCGCGACTGGATCGCCGGTCGGCCGCTGGTGGAGGGCCATCCGTTCCGCGACATTCGTGCCCAGCCGGCCGGGCCGACGATGCCTCAGATCTGGATCCTCGGCAGTTCCGACTATGGCGCCCAGGTCGCGGCCTATTTCGGCCTGCCCTTCTGCTTCGCGCATTTCATCGGCGACGGCCAAGGGGCGGCCCAGGCCTTCGCCATGTACCGCGAAGGCTTCCGCCCCAGTGAGGCGCTCCCGGCCCCCCATGCGGCGGTGTGTGTCTGGGGCATGGCGGCGGACACCGAGGCCGAAGCCGCGCGGCTGTTCACCTCCCGCGAGATGTGGCGCCTGCGCCGCGACCGGGGGGAGTTTTCCGCCCTGCCATCGCCGGAGGAGGTCGCGGCTCACACCTACACCGCGGGCGAGCTGGCTCGGGTGGAACGTCTCCGTGCCCGGGCTTTCTATGGCACGCCGGATCAGGTTGGAACGAAGCTACGCGCCCTGGCGTCCGAATGCGGTGTCGAAGAGATCGCCATCCTGACCACCCTGCACGACCCGGAGGCCCGCCGTCGATCCTATACGCTGCTGGCGAAAGAGTTTGGCTTAACGCCGTGGCGGCCAGCGGATGACGATACGGTCGGCTGAACCGCCGCTGCGCCAGAGCTGAAACCGGAACGCCGCGTAGGCGAGCAGCGCGGCGATGATCGCGATCGGGATCAGGAAGGCCAGCAGCCATATGGCGAAAACCGCGATGGCCCCCGCCATGGCCAGGGCCGCGATGGCGCTTGCCCACACCATCACCTGCGTGCTGAAGGGCGGCTTCTGCTCCGGTTCGGGGGAGGCGAAGCCGCCTTCGATGGTCATGTCGATGATCGTCGGTTCCTGGCGCATGGCGTGGGACTTGGGCGATGCCGGGGGGAATTTCAAGTGGCCGCGTCGGTACCTATGACCGCCTCCCCGTCGGTACAAGGTTGAACGGCATCCCCTTATCCGCACGGATATCCGCCGGCAGGCCCAGCACCCGCTCGGCGATGATATTGCGCAGAATCTCATCCGAGCCGCCGGCGATGCGCAGGCTGGGGGCGGTCATCAGCGCCGACTGGAACATGGCATAGGCCTCGACCAGATCGTCATCGACGACCAGCCCGGCCTCTCCCATCAAATCCAGACCGAAACTGGCGATCTCCTGCTGCTTGGCGGCATTGACCAGCTTGGCGATGGAGTTCTCCGGTCCCGGGGTTTCGCCGCGCGACAGCGCCGTCATGATCCGGAAGCGGGTGTATTTCAGGCCCTGGGAGCGGGCGAACCAATCGGCGATCTTCTCCCGCACCGCCGCGTTGCGGATTGCCGGCTCGCCGTCCAGCACCACAGTGCGGCTGAGGGCCACGATGTCGTCGACCTCCGGCCGGGGGACTTCGCCCACCGCCAGACGTTCATTCATCAGCGTGGTCAGCGAGACTTTCCAGCCCTGCCCGACGCCGCCGAGACGTTGCGCATCCGGCACCCGCACATCGGTGAAAAACACCTCGTTGAAATGCCGCGCGCCGGACATCTGATGAATGGGGCGGATATCGATCCCCGGTGATTTCATATCGAGGAAGAAAAACGTCAGCCCTTCATGCTTGGGCACGTTGGGATCGGTGCGCACCACGATGATACCGAAATCGGACAGATGCGCGCCGGAGGTCCAGATTTTCTGGCCGTTGATGATCCAGTCATCGCCATCCCGTTCCGCCCGCGTGCGCAAGGCCGCGAGATCGGAGCCGCCGGCCGGCTCACTGAACAGCTGGCACCACACCTCTTCCCCACGCAAGGCGGGGCCGACATAGCGGTCAAGCTGTTCCGGCTTGGCATAGGCCATCATGGTCGGGATGCACATGCCCAGCCCGATTTCGAACAGGCCGCGCGGGACGGCAAAATCCTCCTCCTCCTGATTATAAATCACCTGCAGGATCGGCGACGCCTCCCGCCCGCCAAATTTCTTTGGCCAGGTCAGGCCCGCCATGCCGGCGGCGGCTTTCTTCGCCTGCCAATCCTTGCAGCGCGCCACGCCGGCGGCGTCCAGGCCGCTGGCGCGCAAGGTGGGGCGGGAGCCGGCTTTGAGTTCGGCATTGGCGGACAGGAAGGCCCGCGCCTCGGCACGGAATACGGCTTCGTCGGGTGTGTCGTTGAAGTCCATCGGTGCCTCCCTCAGGCCGCGTTACGGGTTTCGAGCAGGTCGACCAGCCGGTTCTTCCAGAACGGCATCCCGCCCAGCGTCAGGGCCAGGTTCTTCGAGCGCCGGTAGAACAGGTGGCAATCCACCGCCCAGGTGAAGCCGACGCCGCCATGGGTCTGGATGTTTTCTTTGGCGCCCAGATGGAACGCCTCGGTCGCGGAGACCCGGGCGGTGGCGGCAGCCAGAGGCAGTTCCGCGGCGTTTGCGGACAACGCCCAGGCGCCGTACCAGGCGTTGGAGCGCGCCAGTTCCAGCGCCACATACATATCCGCCAGCTTGTGCTTGATCGCCTGGAACGATCCGATCGGACGGCCGAAGGCGTAACGATCCATCGCATAGGCGCGCGCCATTTGGAGCGATGCATCGGCGCCGCCCACCTGTTCGAACGCGATCAAAATGGCGGCGCGGTCGAGCACGGTCTGCACCAGCGCCCAGCCGCTGTCGCTGCCCAGCCGTTCCGCCTTCACCCCGTCGAGGTCCAGCCGCGCGTGATCGCGGGAGGGATCGAGGGTTGTCAGCGTCCGCCGTGTGGTACCTTCCAGTTCCACCAGATAGAGCGCGATCGCCCCCGCTTCATCCCGCGCCGCGACCACGGCGATGTCAGCGATGCCGCCATCCGCGACCGGAAATTTGGCACCGCTCAGGCGGCCGCCGGCGGCGTGGGCGCGGATCGTGCGGGGATCGGGATTGCCGGTGCCCTCCGCCAGCGCCCAGCAACCGATGACGGAGCCATCGGCCAGGCGCGGCAGCCAGGCCTTCTTCTGCGCCTCGGTTCCCGCCAACAGGATGGCTTCGGCGGCGAGGTACGCCGTCGAGGAGAACGGCACGGGTGCCACCGCGCGGCCGATTTCCTCGGCCAGCACGCAGAGACCTTCGTAGCCGAGGCCGGCGCCGCCGTATTCCTCCGGGATCGCCGCGCCGATCCACCCCATGTCCGCGATGGCGCGCCAGAGGTCGGCGGAGAAGGTTTCCTGTCCGTCCAACGAACGCCGGACCACCGCCGGCGTGCATTGTTCCGACAGAAACCGTCGCGCCTGATCCCGGAGTTGCTTCAGGTCGTCGGAGAAATCGAAGTTCATGGCCGTGTCCTCACGCTTTCAGCCGTTATGCCCGGGAAGCCCGCGCGGGAACAGGTTGGCCGCCATCTGGCCTCCGTCCACATCCAGGGTCGTGCCGTTGACGTAGCTGGCGAGGTCGGAGACCAGGAACAAAGCCGCCTTGCCGATTTCATCCGTGGTGCCGCGGCGGCGGGCGGGGAGGAGGCTGGCGGCGTAACCCTCGGCCCGCTGCGGCGTGTCGAACAGGCGCGGGGTGACGATATGGCCGGGGGCGATCGCGTTGACCCGGATGTTATGCGGCGCCCATTCGACCGCCATGGTCTGCACCAGAGAGATCAGCCCGGCTTTGGCGGCGCCATAGGCCCCGCGCATGGGGCTGGCGCGCTGGCCATCGACCGAGGCTATGCCGACGATCCGCCCCTTGGTGCCGCGCGCGATCATGGATTTGGCGGCGGCCTGACAGATCAGGAAGAAGTAGCGCAGGTTGAGATGCATCTGCTGGTCCCAGACCTCGGCCGAGGTGTCCAGCAGGCTGCCCCAGGCGGCGGCCCCGACGATGCAGACCATGGCGTCGATGCCCACCAGCTTGGCGTCGGCCTCGGCGATGATGCGGGGGATCTGGGCGTCGTCCAGCACGTCGCCGGTGATGGCGATGCCGCGGCGGCCGAGGCCGGAGACCATCGAAGCCACCGCTTCGGCGCGTTCGGGGACGATATCGACGAGCGCCACGTCGGCGCCGGCGCGGGCGACGAAGCGGGCGGTGGCCTCGCCCATGCCCTGGCCGCCGCCGATGATCAGGACTTTGCGGCCGGCGAGGCCGAAGAGAGACGCGTCCTCAGACATGGAGATTCCTCCTGTTGGTTGGGGTGGGGGATTGGGGCACAGAGTGGGGGTTGTGTCATCAGCGGGGGTGGGCGGGGACGCGCCTCAGGTCGCGAAAGCCACTCCCTCTCAGCGGGCGGCACAGTACAACCAGGAATGTCCTCTGACAGCAATTATATATATCTTATGTGATATAATTATCCAGGGCTTCGGCGGCCGATCTCAGTTTAAATATAGTTATTATTATGATATAATGTCCATATGTTTTCATATATGCGTTGCGAAAACCCTCATAATATCGCCTCCACCCCCTTGCGCCGGATTACATCCAGCAATACCAAAGCCGCCCCCGTCGGTTGCTTCGTCCCCCGCTCCAACTGCGACACGTACCCCACGCTCAGATTGAGCGTCCGAGCAAATACCGCCTGACTCATCCGCGTCCGCTCCCGCAACGCCCGAATATCCGATCCGGTCAGCGGTTCAGCGGGCAAGGCCGCGCCCTTCTCCACATCCCGCAACGTGATCTTCTTGTGCCGCGCTTCGTCGATGATGCCGAGGCGATGCAGATCGTCCGCCATCTCCACGATCGCCGAGCGCAGCCGGCTCCGTTTAACTGCCGCCGCCATATTCAACCTCCTGTAACGAGCCATCTGCCAGCGACCGACCGAGCTGTTCCGCGCTCGCGGTTAGCCAGCTTTCCGCAAGTTCCCGCAAATCCGCTAATTCATCTGGATCGATATTGTCTCGCTCGTTTTTGGCAAACCCATATAGAAACACGGCCCGATCCCGTATCCGAAACGCGACCAGCACCCGGAACCCACCCGCACGGCCCTGTCCGGGACGGGCCACACGCTGCTTGATCAATCCAGCGCCGAGGTCCGCGTCGACAATCCCGCGCTCGGCCCGCTCTATAGCCTCGATCAGATCGCCATCGCCAATGCGTTCTCGCCGCACGAACCGAGCCACTGATCGGACCTTGAAAACGCGCATGATGACACCTGACAGCGATAAACATAGCACTATGGACTATGATTTCAAGGGCGATGATGCTTCTGCCGGCTGCCTCCCCCTCCAGAACCGCATCGAAATACGCGCATTGCGCCGGCCCCTCGGCCAAAGCAAAAAGCGCGATCCCGGGCCACCATCCCAAGCCGCCGCGGCTACTCCGTCCGCCCAATAACCGCCGCAGTTCCGCCCCGGGCAGCTTGCAGGAACCGGGCCAGCACCACGCGAAAGAACGTCGGTGGCAGAAACCCATATGCGCTGCTTTCTGGTCCCATCCCCGGCAAAAACCGCAAATCGGGTCCCGGCCAACCAAAGACGTTCGCCTCATTCAGCACGATCCAGGATCGCTCGCTATCCAGCCTGAGCCGGGTCTTCACCACAGCCGGAATCTCAATCGCGTCGTCGGCATAGATCGGCGCCGTATGCGTTATCGGCAGCGCATACACACGCTTTCGTCCGCCTTCATCCATGAAGGTGACAACCACGGCGCAGGGGCGGTCCTTGGCCCCTTCCTCCCGCCCCGACGCAGCCTCCCGCTCCCACAGATACGCATACCGGATCACCAATCCGGGTTGAGGATCCGGCCAGCTCACGGTTGCCAGTCTTTAAGCTCTTCATCCAGATAGGCGTATTCCGCCGGCACTTCGGCCTTGGCGATCAAGGCGAGTTCCGCATCCGTCAGCTCGGTCGCCCGAATCGCCCGGCGGTCCCGCCGCATCAGCCGATCGTATTCGCCGGCCGAGATCACGACCAACCGGTCGCGCCCGTTTTTCGTGATAGTCACAGGCTCGGATAGCGCCTGATCCGCGAGACGCCCGTACTGCTTGATGAACTCCGCTGTGGTGACTCGCATGGCGGCGCCTTTTGTGTGAATTATACATATAATATGTGTAATTCAGGTCTACGGCAAGATCAGCCCAGGCACCGCGGCGCGTCGGTAAGAGTCAGGCCCCGCAAGGCCCTCCCCTAGGCCGTGTGGACGGATTTGATCAAGACAAACACACAGGCCAATGACACGAATGCCTCGTAGTTTCGCTTGGTCTTCTCACAGCGCATAGCGACCCGCTTGAACCGTTTGAGTTTGCCGAAGCATTGCTCGACGCGA
>CAIXEA010000137.1 GCA_903918315.1 uncultured Acetobacteraceae bacterium
ATATCCGGATGGCTGCCTCGCGGTATTCTGGGGCCCGCACCGGCTGGCAAGCTATGGCGCGGATGGCACCCTCACCGAGACGGAAAGACAGGCCGCATGACACGCTTCCATCGCAGCCGCTTTGTGCCGGGCCATGGCCCCGCACAAAGCACGAACGAAGCGGACAGATCATGAGCTACATAAACCGGACAGATTGATTAGCTAGCGACAGCGCGGCACGGTCCTTTGCCAAGCCGCCCGCGCCCGCGATAGACTCCGGACATGACACATATCCGCGATTTCCGGTCCTCCGTCTGCCCGCACGACTGCCCCTCCACCTGCGCGTTGGAGGTTGAACTGCTGGGCAACAACCGCATCGGCGCGGTCCGCGGAGCGGCCGACAATAGCTACACGTCCGGTGTCATCTGCACCAAGGTCGCGCGCTATGCCGAACGGATCCACCACCCCGACCGCCTGATGCATCCGCTGCTGCGCACCGGCCCCAAAGGATCCACCCAGTTCCGCCAGATCACCTGGAATGAGGCACTGGACCGCATCACCGACGCCTTTCAGTCGGCCACCGAGACCCATGGCTCAACCGCTGTCTGGCCCTTCTTCTTCGCCGGCACGATGGGGCTGGTGCAGCGTGACGGGATCAACCGGTTGCGCAACGTCATGCGCTATTCCCGCCAGAAGATGACCATCTGCACCACCCTGCCGGAAATTGGCTGGCTGGCGGGGACCGGCATGAGCCGGGGGCTCGATCCGCGGGAAATGGCCAAATCCGACCTCATTGTCATCTGGGGGGGCAACCCGGTGGCGACGCAGGTCAATGTGATGACCCATGTCACCCGCGCCCGCAAGGAACGCGGGGCGAAGGTGGTCGTCATCGACCCCTATCGCACGCCCACGGCCGCGGCGGCGGATATCCATATCGCGCCGCGGCCGGGGACGGACGGCGCCCTGGCCTGCGCGGTGATGCATATCGCCTTCCGCGACGGTCACGCCGATCGGGCTTACATGGACCGGTTCACCGACGCGCCGGCGGCGCTGGAGGCGCATCTGCGAAGCCGGGGGCCGGACTGGGCGTCCGGCATCACCGGCCTGAGCGTCGAAACGATCGAGTCCTTCGCCAAACTCTATAACACCACGCAGCGGAGCTTCCTCCGCCTCGGTTACGGCTTCGCCCGTGGGCGCAACGGGGCCGCGAACATGCACGCGGTGTCCTGCCTGCCCGCCGTCACCGGCGCCTGGCAGCATGAGGGTGGCGGCGCGCTCTGGTCCAATCGCGGCATGTACGGCTGGAACAAGACCTTGATCGAAGGCCTGGACGCCGCCGATCCCAGCATCCGCGCGCTGGACATGAGCCGGGTGGGCAGCGTTCTGACCGGCGATCGGTCGGAGTTGAAGGACGGCCCCCAGGTCCACGCCATGCTGATCCAGAACCAGAACCCGCTCGATGTCTGCCCCGACAGCAATCGCGTGCGCCGCGGCTTCGGGCGGGACGATCTGTTCGTCGCCACCCATGAACAGTTCATGACCGAAACCGCCCGCTGGTCCGACATCGTCCTGCCGGCGACCATGTTCATGGAACACGACGACCTCTATCAGGCCGGCGGCCACAGCCATATCCAGATCGGGCCGAAACTCATCGAACCGCCGGGGACGTGCAAATCCAATCACGAACTGATCCAGGCGCTGGCCGCGCGGCTCGGCGCTCAACATCCCGGTTTCGACATGACCGCGATGGAGATCATCGACGCGACCCTCAAAGCCTCCGGCAAGCCCGACGCGGCGACGGTGCTGCGGGAACGCTGGATCGACATCATGCCGGCATTCGAGGATGCGCATTACCTGAACGGCTTCGCCACCCACGATAAGCGGTTTCACTTCGCGCCGGACTGGGCCTCCCTCGGGGACAATCATGCCGGTATGCCGCCGCTGCCCGATCACATGCCCAATATCGACGACGTCGCCCCCGACCGCCCGTTCCGCCTGGTCACGGCGCCGGCGCGATCGTTTCTGAACACCAGCTTCACCGAGATGCCCACCGGGCGAAAGCGCGAAGGCAAGCCGTTGGTGTTCGTGCATCCCGATGACGCAACCGCGGCGGGGATCACCGATGGCGCCCGGGTGACCTTGGGCAATGCGCGTGGCACGGTGATCCTGCACGCCAAGGTCGTGTCCGGCAGCCAGCGGGGCGTTCTGGTGGCCGAAAGCGTCTGGCCGAGCGAGTGCTTCGACGGCGGCGTCGGCATCAACGCGCTGACCAGCGACGACCCCGGCCCGCCTTTGGGCGGCGCCGTGTTTCATGACACGGCGGTCTGGCTGCGCGCGGCCTGAAAGCCCGCTATGATACGATCGACCGACCGGAGAGCCCCATGAAGATCGTCCGCACCCTACTGACCGCCGCCATTCTTTGCACCGCCGGCCTCTGCACCGCCAATCGGGCGGCCCGCGCCGAGGATTGCCCGCGCGGCGCTCTCGACGCCCGCTATTGTGACCGCGACGGTGACATGGTGGCCGATGCCCCGACCGATCCGAAGCAATGGCTGGATCCCTCCACCCTGGTCTTCGCCTATACCCCCGTCGAAGACCCGGAAATCTACCGCAAGGTCTGGGACGGATTTCTCCGTCATATGGAGAAAGTAACCGGCAAGCGGGTGCAGTTCTTCGCCGTGCAATCCAACGCCGCCCAGATCGAGGCCATGCGCGCCGGCCGCCTGCATGTCGGCGGCTTCAACACCGGCAGCAACCCGGTCGCGGTGAACTGCGCCGGCTTCGTGCCCTTCGCCATGATGGCGTCGAAAGACGGCGCCTATGGCTACGAGATGGAAATCATCGTCCCCGGCGACAGCACCATCACGACCGTGGCGGGGCTGAAGGGCAAGAGTTTCGCCTTCACCGATCCCAATTCGAACTCCGGCTACAAGGCACCGGCGGCGCTGCTGCGGTCCGAGTTCGGGCTGGAAGCGGATAAGGATTACAAAACCACGTTCTCCGGCAAGCACGACAACACCGTGCTGGGCGTGGCCAACAAAGACTACGATGCCGGGGCGGTCGCCAATGCCGTCATGTATCGCATGATGGCCCGCGGCACGGTGGAGCGTTCGAAAATACGCACCATTTACAAATCGCAGACCTTTCCCACCACCGCCTACGGCACGGTCTACAATCTCAAGCCCGAACTGACGGCGAAGGTGAAGGAAGCCTTCTTCAGCTTCCCGTGGGAAGGCAGCGAACTGCTGAATGAATTCCACGGCTCCAACCCGCCGCAGGAGAAATTCATCCCCATATCCTACAAAGATAAATGGGAGGTCGTGCGCAAGATCGATACCGCGATGAATGTTTCGTATACGTGCAAATAATACGATGCTGCGCCTGACCGGGCTGACCAAGCGCTACGACCGCGGCGAGGCGGCGCTGGCGGGGGTCGATCTCACGGTTCCGGACGGGGAGGTCGTTGCCCTCATCGGCCCGTCCGGCGCCGGCAAAAGCACGCTGATCCGCTGCACCAACCGGCTGGTGGAACCGACCGAAGGCACGGTCGAACTGGACGGGCAGGATATCACCGCCCTGGCCCCGGCCGCGCTGCGCCTGGCGCGGCGGCGGATGGGGATGATCTTTCAGGAATTCGCATTGATCGAACGCCTGACGGTGATGGAGAATGTGCTCTCCGGCCGGCTCGGCTATGTCGGCTTCTGGGCCAGTTGGTGGCGCCGCTTCCCGCCCGGCGACATCCAACAGGCCTTTCATTACCTCGATCGCGTCGGCCTGGCCGGCTTTGAAAACAAGCGCGCCGACGCCCTGTCCGGCGGGCAGCGCCAGCGGGTTGGCATTGCCCGGGCCCTGATGCAGGCCCCTGCTTTGCTGCTGGTGGATGAGCCAACCGCCAGCCTCGATCCCCGCACATCGCGCCAGATCATGCGGCTGATCCTGGAATTATGCGACGAAGGCGGGTTGGCCGCGATCATCAACATTCACGATGTCGCCCTGGCCCGCCAATTCGCCCACCGGATCATCGGATTGCGCAAAGGCCGGCTGGTGTTCGACGGCAAGCCCGATTCCCTGACCACCGACGCGCTGACCACCATCTATGGCGCCGAGGCCTGGGCCACCCTGCCTGACGACGATCGCGATGGCTGACTATCCGACCGTCTGGCACAAGCCGCCGCTGATCGCCTCGGCTGGGTTGCGCTGGCTGTTGGGCGGTCTGGTGGCGCTGTATCTCGCCACCGCCATGGCGACGATCGACATCAATTGGGCGCGCCTGGCAGCCGGCTTGCCGCGCGGCTGGCGCTTCGTCGCGTCGTTCTTCACCCCGGATTTCATCTCTCGCGGCGATGAAATCATCGAGGGGCTGGCCGAAAGCCTGGCGATGACCGTGACCTCGACCGTCCTCGGCATCGCGCTCGCGATCCCGCTCGGCCTCGGGGCGGCGCGTAATCTGGCGCCGCGGCCGGTCTATCTGGCCTGCCGGACGGTGATCGCGACCTCGCGCACCCTGCAGGAGCTGATCGTGGCGATCTTCTTCGTCAAGATGTTCGGCTTCGGCCCCTTCGCGGGCATGCTGACCCTGACCTTTTCCAGCATCGGCTTCATCGCCAAGCTGCTCGCGGAACGGATCGAGGCCGTGGACCCAGGCCCCCTGGACGCCGTCCGCGCCACCGGGGCGTCGTGGCTGCAATGGGTGAACTATGCCATCCAGCCGCAGGTCATGCCCCGCCTGGCCGGGTTGTCGCTCTATCGCCTGGATATCAACTTCCGGGAATCCGCCGTGCTCGGCATCGTCGGCGCCGGGGGCATCGGCGCCACGCTCAACACCGCGCTGGACCGCTACGAATACAGCACCGCCGCCGCCGTCCTGCTGTCGATCATCGCGATCGTGCTCGCCGCCGAATATACCAGCGGCCTGATCCGGGAGCGGCTGCGTTGACCACCCCCGTCTGGCGCCGCCGCACCACCCGGGGCCAATGGGCCATCTGGTGCGGCTGGCTGTTCGGCGCGCTGATCGTCGCGCAGGGCTGGCGCTTCATCAGCGATGCCACGCTGTGGGATTTCGTCTGGGACGCCCCGGCGCAGGCCGGCGATATGCTCAGCCGCATGATCCCGCCGCGTTGGAGCTACGCCCCCGCGATCCTGAAGCCACTCTGGGATACGGTGAACATCGCGACCATCGGCACCTTGCTCGCCATCGTGCTGGCCACGCCCATCGCCTTCCTGGCGGCCCGCAACACCAGCCCCCATGCCGGCATCCTCCGCCCCCTGGCGCTGGCGATCATCGCGGTGTCCCGCTCGATCAACACGCTGATCTGGGCCCTGCTGCTGGTCACCATCGTCGGCCCTGGGGTGCTGGCGGGCATTCTCGCCGTCGCGCTGCATTCCATCGGCTTCTTCGGCAAGCTGCTCTACGAAGCCATCGAGGAAATCGACCCCACGCAGTCCGAGGCCATCACCGCCACCGGGGCCAGCCCGGCCCAGGTGCTGGCCTATGGCGTGGTGCCGCAGGTCCTGCCAACCTTCGCCGGTGTGTCGGTGTATCGCTGGGATATCAACATCCGGGAGTCCGCCGTGCTGGGCATTGTCGGCGCGGGGGGCATCGGGCTGCAGCTCAATGCCTCGGTCAGCAAACTGGCCTGGCCGCAGGTGACGCTGATCCTGATCGCGATTCTCGGCGCAGTCGTCGTCTCGGAGTGGGTTTCGGCCCGGGTGCGCGCGGCGATCGTTTGACGGCCGGCTGGCCAAAAAATGTGCCCCGGGCGCCTTTCCGGCAATGGTCATAACCCGGTCCTTGCGGACTCGCTTATGTGCGCCTATTTGGGGGCGCCAAGGTTGCGGAAAGGCCCCCCGCCATGGCGCTCGATAGTCCAAACAGCTCTCAGGCTACTCACGGCTTCTCCAACCTGCTCGCCGAGCGGGTCGCGGAAGCCCTCGCATTCGATGACGTGCTGGTTGTACCCGCGTATTCGCAGGTGCTGCCCTCGTCCACCGACACGCGCACACGCCTCACACGCACGATCTCGCTGAACATCCCGCTGATCTCCGCCGCGATGGACACCGTCACGGAAGCCGAGATGGCGATCATCATGGCGCAGCTCGGCGGCATGGGCGTGATCCACAAGAACCTCACGCCGGAAGAACAGGCCGCGCAGGTCCGCAAGGTCAAGAAATACGAATCCGGCATGGTGGTGAACCCGCTGACCATTCACCCCGACCAGACCCTGGCGGATGTGAAGGCGCTGATGAACGCGCACCGCATCTCCGGCATTCCGGTGGTGGAGCGTGAAACCAACCGCCTCGTCGGCATCATCACCCATCGCGACGTGCGTTTCGCGACCGACCCGTCCTTGCGGGTCTATGAGCTGATGACCCGCGAAAACCTGATCACCGTCAGCACCGACGTCCATCCCGACCAGGCCCGCCAGCTGCTGCACAAGCACCGGATCGAGAAGCTGATCGTCGTCGACGAAGCCTATCGCTGCGTCGGCCTGATCACGGTCAAGGACATGGACAAGGCGGAATCCCACCCCCTCGCCAACAAGGACGAGCTCGGCCGCTTGCGCGCCGCCGCCGCGACCGGTGTCGGCGCGGACGGGGAAGCCCGTGCCCGCGCTCTGATCAGCGCCGGGGTCGATTGCATCGTCGTCGATACCGCGCATGGCCATTCCCAGGGCGTGCTCTCGACCGTGGAGGCGATCAAGAAAGCCTCCAACGCCGTGCAGGTGATCGCCGGCAACGTCGCCACCCCCGAAGGCGCGCTGGCCCTGATCGCCGCCGGCGCGGACGCGGTGAAAATCGGCATCGGCCCCGGCTCGATCTGCACCACCCGCGTCGTCGCCGGCGTCGGCGTGCCGCAGTTCACCGCCGTGCTGGAAACCGCCGCCGCCTGCAAGTCGCAGGGCGTCCCGGCCATCGCGGACGGCGGCATGCGCACCAGCGGCGACATCGTCAAAGCGATCGCCGCCGGTGCCGACTCCGTCATGATCGGCAGCCTGCTTGCCGGCACCGATGAGGCCCCCGGCGAGGTGTTTCTGTATCAGGGCCGTTCATACAAATCTTATCGCGGCATGGGCAGCCTGGGCGCGATGGCGCGGGGGTCCGCGGATCGCTACTTCCAGCAGGATATCAAGGACCAGCTGAAGCTGGTGCCGGAAGGCGTGGAAGGCCGCGTCGGCTACAAAGGCCCTGTCGGCAACGTGGTGCACCAGCTCGTGGGCGGCCTGCGCGCCGGCATGGGCTACACCGGCAGCCAGACGCTGGAGGATCTGCAGAAGAACACCCGCTTCCGCCGCGTCACTGGCGCCGGGCTGCGCGAAAGCCATGTCCACGACGTGGCCATCGATCGCGAAGCCCCGAACTACCGGCAGGATTGATGAGCGCCATCCAGGCGGTCGTCTTTGACGCATACGGCACGCTGCTCGACTTCCACGCCGCGATGGCGCGGCATGCGGCCCGTCTGGGGCCCAATTGGCCCCAGATCAGTGCCGACTGGCGCACCAAGCAGACCGAGTATTCCTGGGTGCGCTCCCTCGCCGGCCCCGCATATCACCAGGACTTCTGGCGCCTGACCCAGGACTCCCTCGCTTGGGTTGCGGCACGCCATGGCATCGCCGACAAGGCGCTGCTGGCCGATGTCCTGGCCGCCTATCACGTGCTGGACGCCTATCCGGATGCCGCCGCGGTGCTGACAGCGCTGCGGGACCGTGGCCTCGGGCGGGCCATCCTGTCGAACGGGGAACCGTCGATGCTCGCCGCCGCCGTCGGCTCCGCCAATCTGACCGAGTTGCTGGACGCGGTGATCAGTGTCGAGGATGCCGGCGTGTTTAAGCCCGATCCGCGCGTCTACCGTCTGGCGGAACGGCATTTCGGGCTGGAGGCGGGGCAGATGGCCTTCATTTCCTCGAACCCTTGGGATGCGTTTGGCGCTCAGGCGCATGGCTTTCACGTTTTTTGGGTCAATCGCTCGGGGCAACCCACGGAGTATGATCTGACCGGCAAGGTGACCGAAATCGGTAGCCTGTCCGCATTATTAGGTGCTTTGGTATGATGACCGCCGGGCGGATCGCCGCCGCCATTGAACTGCTGGACATCATCGAAACCGCCCGCAAGCGCCCCGCCGATGCGGTCGCCAACGACTATTTCCGCATGCGCCGCTTCATCGGCTCCGGCGATCGGCGCGCGATCTCCGAACGGGTCTGGAGCGTGCTGCGCGCCCGCCGCCGCCTGGAATGGTGGCTGAAAGACACGCCCATCACCGGCCGGATGCTGATCGCGGCGTCATTGTTGACCGAGGGTTGGCAGCTCAGCGGCGTCACCCAGACCTATTCCGGCGGCCAATACGCGGCGCCATCCCTGAATGCCGCCGAAAAAGCGGTGCTGGCCAGGATCGAGGGCCATACCATCGACCATCCCGGCATGCCCGAAGCGGTGGCGCTGGAGGTGCCGGATTGGATCCTGCCCTTGCTGCATGCCCGCTTCGGCCCCGGCACGATCAGCGAAATGCGCGCCCTCAGCGGCGAAGCCCCGCTCGATCTGCGTGCCAATCTGTTGAAGACCAACCGCGAGGACGCCCAGGCGGCGCTGGCGGCCGAAGGCTGGGAAGCAACCCCGACACCGTTTTCCCCCTGGGGCCTGCGCATCGACGGCCGCCGCCCGGTGACCAGCGGCCCGGCCTTTCAGACCGGCCTGATCGAGATCCAGGATGAAGGCAGCCAGCTCATCGCCGTCATGGTCGACGCCCATCCCGGCATGCGCGTCGTCGATTGGTGCGCCGGCGCGGGCGGCAAGACGTTGGCCTTGGCCGGGCGGATGAACAATCGCGGCCAGATCGTCGCCTGCGACGTGTCCAAAGCCAGGCTGGAAGGAGCCGGGCCACGGCTCAAACGCGCCGGGGCGCATAACGTGGAACGGCATCTGGTCGAGCCCGGCGACAAATGGCTCAAGCGCCGCGCCGGCGCCTTCGATCGCGTGCTGGTGGACGCCCCCTGCACCGGCACCGGCACCTGGCGCCGCAATCCCGATGCGCGACTGCGCCTGACCGAAACCGATCTGGCGGAGCTGGTGCCGAAACAGGCCATGATCCTCGACACCGCGCAGACCTTGGTGCGCAAGGGCGGGCGGCTGATCTATGCCACGTGTTCCCTGCTGAACGAAGAAAACGACAATCAGATCGCCGCCTTCCTGGTCCGGCATCCGGATTTCTCGGTCATCCCGCTGGCCCGCGCCTGGCCGCTGGAAACCAAACCGCCCTGCCAGGGGGATTACCTGTCCCTGACCCCGGCCCGCCACGGCACCGACGGGTTCTTCGCCGCGGTGCTGGAGCGGTCGCCGTGATCGAAATCCGCAAGGCCCGTCCGGCCGACGCCATCGCCATCGGCGCCGTGCACGTGGCGGCCTGGCGGAGCACCTATCCTGGCATTCTGCCCGAAAGCTACCTCGCCGGCATGTCGGTCTCCCGCAATGCCGCCCATTATGATCAGGCGATCCATCGCGGCACGGGCGTCATGGTCGCGATCGCCTCCGGTGAGGATGTGCCGGAGGGCAGCGGATCGCGCATCGTCGGGTTCACCACCGCCGACAAGGCACGCGGGCGCGGGGCATCGCTGGCGGATGGCGAGATCGAAACGTTATACGTGCTGGACGATTGGCGCGACCAGGGCATCGGCCGCCATCTGATCCGCGCCGCCGGCGAACATCTGCGTGAGATTGGCTGCACATCGGCCTTTTTATGGGTCTTGCGGGACAATCCCAGCCGCTGGTTCTACCAGCACCTCGGCGGCAAAGCGGCGATGGAGGCGGAGGTTCGGGTCGCGGGCGAAACCGTCAGCCAGACCGCCTTTGTCTGGAACCCGATCGCGACCCTGTTGGCGAACGCACGCCAACCATCCTGATAACGGCGCCCACCGCTTTCCCCGTTTGGCAATCCGCCAGCCCGATGCTATCGACCTACCGAACAGTATCGGAGCCACACCACGTGAACGACGTGCTTCCAGCCTGGCAGTCACCTTTGGAGTCGATCGACGCCGTCGACCAGGGCCTGACCGCCGCCGGCTATATCGCCAACCGCCAGATCACCACCGCCATCTACATGGCGCATCACCTGCAGAAACCCATCCTGGTGGAAGGCCCGGCCGGTGTCGGCAAGACCGAGCTGGCGAAATCCGTGGCAGCCTGGATGAAGCTGCCGCTGATCCGTATGCAGTGCTACGAAGGGCTCGACGAGTCCAAGGCATTGTATGAATGGAAATACGGCAAGCAGCTGCTGTACACCCAAATCCTCAAGGACAAGATCAGCTCGGTCATCGGCGAATCCGATAACCTCGCGACGTCGCTGAACAAGCTGCACGCGTTTGGGGATATCTTCTTCTCCAAGCAGTTCCTCGAACCCCGCCCGCTGCTGCGCGCGCTCGAAGAGCCGGGCGGCGCGGTGCTGCTGATCGACGAAATCGACAAATCCGATCAGGAATTCGAAGCCTTCCTGTTGGAAATCCTGTCGGACTTCCAGGTCACCATCCCGGAAATCGGCACCGTCGGGGCGATCGTGCCGCCGATTGTGCTGCTGACCTCCAACAGCACCCGCGATCTCGGCGATGCGCTGAAGCGGCGCTGTCTGCATCTGCATATCGGCTTCCCGGATGAAAAGCTGGAAGCGAAGATCATCGCCTCCCGCGTGCCGGGAATCGATGCCTCGCTGCTCAGGCAGCTCGTCAGCTTCGTGCAACAGCTGCGCGCACTGGATCTGAAGAAGGTGCCCTCGGTCAGCGAAACCATCGACTGGGCCAAGGTGCTGGTGCTCCTGCACACCTCGGTCCTGAGTGTGGATCTGGTGCGCGATACGCTGAACGTGCTGCTGAAGTTTGAGGCTGATATCGAAGCCGCGAACAAGCAGATCGCCGGCCTGACGCACAAGGCGCGTTCGGACGCCGGGCTCGCGGCCTGATGTCTGGTTCGGCCTCCGCCAGCGAGCCGCTGCGCCGCTTCCTCCAGGTGGCGCGGGGCGCGGGTTTGCGCGTCTCCGCCGCCGAAGGCATCGACGCCGCGCGCGCCGTCAAAATGATCGGTTACGCCGATCGGGAGATTTTGAAGGATTCGCTGGGTTTGATCCTGGCGAAAACGCCGGAGGAGAAATCCGCCTATCACGAAGCGTTCGAACTCTATTTCAAACGCGACGATATCGGCGGCAACCCCGATCAGGACCAGGATCAGGACGACAGCCCGCAAGGCGATGGACCCAACCAGAGCAACCCGGGTTCCCAGGCCCAGGGCGGAGAGGGCATGGGCGGCTCCGGCGGCCAGACGCTCGGCCAGATGCTGGAACAGGAAGACCGCGCCTCCCTCGCCACCGCCATGGAACAGGCGGCGCGGGAAGCCGGGATCGAGAACATCCGCTTCTTCACCCAGAAGAACCTGTATGCACGGCGGATCCTCGATCGGATGGGATTACGCCAGGTTGAGCGCGATATCGAAGCGCTGCGCCAGACGGGCACGCCCGAAGGCCTCGGCCGGGCGCAGTTCCTCGAAGGGCGGGTCGATCAACTGCGCGACTCCGTGCGCGATTTCGTGGAACGCAACCTGATCCTGTTCGCCAAAGGGGAAACCGAGAAGTTCCGCGAGGAACTGCTGAAATCCGCCCGGCTGTCGAATCTGGAGCGGCGCGATCTCGACCGGATGCGCGTGCTGGTGCGCCAGATGGCGAAGAAGCTGGCTGCCCGCTACGCGAAAACCCGCCGCCGCCGGCTGCGCGGGCAGTTGGACATCCGCCGCACCATGCGCCGCAACATGGGCTGGGGCGGCATTCCGTTCATCACCGTCTGGAAGCAGAAGCGCATCGAGAAGCCGCGGGTGATGGTGCTGTGCGACGTGTCCGGCTCGGTCGCGGCCATGTCGCAGTTCCTCCTGATGTTCCTCTATGCGTTGAACGAGGCCCTGTCCGACATAAGGTCCTTCGCCTTCGCGGGTTCGCTGATCGAGGTCAGCGAGATTCTGGAGAAAGAACCTGTCGAGCAGGCGATCACCAGGATCATGGAAACCATTGGTTTCGGCTCCTCGAATTTCGGCAATTCCTTCGCCGATTTCGAGGACGGCTGGATGCAGCACGTCACCAACAAAACGACGATCATCATCCTCGGCGACGCACGCGGCAACCGAACCGATCCGCGCACGGATATCGTTGCGCGGATGTCGCAACGGGCGAAACGGATTATCTGGTTGAATCCGGAATATAAATCCGCCTGGGGCACAGGCGATTCGGATATGTATCGATACGCTCCCTTCTGCAATCTGGTGACGGTGTGCAACACGCTCCGGCATCTGGAACGGGCGATTACCGATATTCTGGAGGACGCGGTTTAAGTCCCTGCGGCGGGAACGGCCTCCATCCGCCTACCGCCGCACCCGCGCCGCCGGGTGGCTCGCTGGCAACCGCGCCTGTCCGGGCCCATTCAGCTTCTCCCGCAGGGTGCCCGGCGCATAGGCCGTCTTATAAAGGCCCCGACGCTGCAATTCCGGAATGACGCCATCGACGATGTCGGTGAAGGTCTCCGGCGTGACGGCATAGGCCAGATTGAACCCATCGACCGCGGCGCCCTCCATCCACGACTCGAACGTATCGGCCACGTCCGTATAGGACCCCACCGTCACCGGCCCGCGCCCGCCAATGGCCGCGTGACGCGCGATCTCCCGCGGGGTCCAGGACCGTCCCGGATCAGCCGTCGTGAAACTCTCCAACGCCGAGGTCATGGCATTCCGCTCCGTGAACCGGATCGGCTCATCGGGCGGCAGGGACGCGAAATCGAGGCCGGTCCAGCCCGACATCAACGCCAGCGCGCCGTCCTCCGACACATGGTTCAGATAGTCCTGGTATTTGGCCTGCGCATCTGCCCGCGTCGGGCCGGTGATGACCGTCATCAGCGTGAAGATCGCGACATCGGACGCCTGCCGCCCGGCCGTGACCGCGCGGGCGCGGATGTCGGTGGCGATGTCGCGCACCACTTTCTGCGACGGCCCGTTGATGAACACGCACTCCGCATGGTCCGCCGCGAACTGCCGCCCCCGGGTCGAGGCCCCGGCCTGATACAGTACCGGCGTGCGCTGCGGCGAGGGCTCGCACAGATGGATCGCATCGACCTGGAAATGCGGTCCGTCATGGGTGATGCGGTGAATGCGGCTGGCATCGGCGAAGCGACGCCCGGCACGGTCGCGCAGCACCGCTTCGTCTTCCCAGCTGGCTTCCCAGAGCTTGTAGACCGCCTGCATATAGTCCTCCGCGACCTCATAGCGGGCGTCGTGGCCCACTTGCTCGGTCCGGCCCATGCCGCGCGCGGCGCTTTCCAGATAGCCGGTGACGATGTTCCAGCCGACACGCCCCTTGGTGAGGTGATCGAGCGTGCTCATACGCCGGGCGAAGGGATAGGGGTGCTCATAGGACAAGGCGCAGGTGACGCCGAAGCCGAGATGGTCCGTCACCGCCGCCATGGCGGGAATGACCATCAGCGGGTCATTGACCGGGACCTGCACGGCCTGTTCCAGCGCGGTGCGGGCGGAGCCCTGGTAGACGTCATAAATCCCCAGCACATCGGCCAGGAACACGGCGTCGAACAGCCCGCGTTCCAGGATGCGGGCCAGATCCATCCAATAGTCCAGCGTGTTGTACCGGTCCGCCTGATCCCGCGGATGGGTCCACAGGCCTGGCGACTGATGACCGATACAGTTCATCTCGAAGGCATTGAGGCGAATCTGCTTTGGCATGGCGATGGGTCCCGGCGGCTGGCTGGATCGGGTGGATAAGGCACGCGGGGTGGGGGCGCAACGTTGTCCCCTCCCCGATGTTGGTACCCCCGACGGGCGTCAGCCCGCGGCCACGAAATCCTTGGCGCGAAAGGGCGATCCCCGTAGCACGCGGGGATGACCGTCACGCCCGCCTGTCACGCCCCACCCCGGATAATGGCCACCACGCAATGCCGGGGCAAAACCCCATACGCCGTGAGACCGCGCCCCGACCTACAAGGCAACGCCCATGAAGCCCGCGAGCGGCAGCAGCTGCGTCTCTGTCATCTCCACCCCCGTCTGGATCGTGCAGCCACGCGCCTGGGCCAGCGTCAGAAACGGGGTCATCGTGGGGGCGGTGACCACATCGGCCACAAAACAGCGTCCCTCCAGCCCGGCCAGGGTCGCCGCCGGCAGCGGCAGGCGCGGATCGCCGTTCATGCCGACCGGGGTGGCGTTGACCAGGATATCCAGACCCGCCGTGCCGGCGATGCCCGCCACGATCTCAATCGCCGGAAAGACCCCTTGCAACGTGGCGATCAGCCGATCCTGCTTACTGATGTCGAGGTCCTGGATCGAGAGGCGGGCGACGTGATTTTCGCAGAGCGCATTCGCGATCGCGCAGGCCACCCCGCCCGCGCCGATCACCGCGGCCGATTTTCCCGCGGGATTCACCCCATGCAACGTGGCGGCGGCGATGAAACCGACGCCATCCAGCATCTCCCCTTCCAGCGTGCCGTCGGGGTCGCGGCGGAACACGTTGATGGTGGAGAACCGGGACGCGCGTGGTGTCAGGCGGTCCATGAGCGGGGCGAGCACCTGCTTGTACGGCACGGTGACGATGATGCCGCGCAGATTGGTCCAGCCACGCACGGTTCCGATGAAAGCCGGGACGGCGCCGGGCGCGACCTCCATCGGCACGAGGACGGTATTGAGCCCATGCGCCGTGAAGTACTGGTTCATCACGCCGGGGGATTTCACCTGCACGATGGGGTTGCCGATGATGCCGACGACGGCGGTGGTGCCGGTGACGAGCATGGAAGCCTCCTCGATCAATACGCGCTGCTATGGCCGGGGCGAGGGCACCAGCAACAACAGCAGGAATGCCCCGCCGACCAACGATCCGGACAAGGCCAGCGCCACATACGGCCCGGCGTCGTCCAGCACCAGTTGGAATAGCAGCGGCGAGCCCCCCTGCAATATCCGTGTCGGCGCCGCCAACAACCCGGTTCGCAGCCCGTATCCGGCGGGTCCGAACAAGGCCAAAGGCAGGGTGCCGCGCGCGATGGTCATGATGCCGTTCCCGGCGCCGTGCAGCAGCACGAACGCAATGCCGGCCGGGGCGCCGAAGATCGCCAGCAGCACCGCCCCGATCGGGTTCAGGCAGGTCGCCAGCCGGGCCGAGAGCAACGGGGAGCCTTTGCGCAGGATGGTGAACTCCACCAGGCGGGCCAGGACCTGGGCCGGGCCAACCAGGGCGGCCGCGGCGACCGCGGCGTGCGGCGTGGCACCCATCGCCTCCAGCAAACGCGGCAGATGCGCGGCCATGGCGGTGGCGACGAACCAGGTCATCGCGAACACGGCCGCCAGTACGATCATGGTCCAGGGGATGCCGCGGGCGGGTTCATGCGCGGGGACCGCCACGGGGTCCGGGGGCGGCGCCTTCGGCACCAGAAATCGGTTCATGGGCAGCCCGATCACCAGATGCAGGGCGGCCCAGGCCAGGCACGCCCCCCGCCAGCCGAACTGGTCGATGAACAGCGCGCTGGCGGGCCAGCCAACGGTACTGGCGAAGCCGGCGAACAGGGTGATGCCGGTGATGGCATTGCGGGCATCGCGCCCATACAGGCCGGCGACGGTTGCGAACGATGCCTCATACAGGCCGAAGCCCATCGCGCCGCCAATCACCGTCCAGGCCAAAATAAGCCCGGCCAGCCCGGATGCCTGCGACATGAGCACTAGGCCCGCCGCGAATACCACGTTGGTTGCCGCCAGCACGCTGCGCCCGCCATGCAGATCGATGGTGCGCCCGGCGAGCGGGCCGAGCAGGCCGGAGAGCAGCAGCGCGCCAGAGAAGACCCCAAAGAACCAGGTCTTCGACACATCCAGATCGGCCGATATCGGGTCTGCGAAGACCGCGGTCAGGTAATAGGATGATCCCCAGGACAGGGTCTGGGTCAGGCCCAGCGTGGACACCACCCCCCCCGCCGCTGCCGCAAAGCCGCCAGCGTCATCTGAGCGTCCCCCAGTCCAGGACGCGCGCGATCCGGATCGCGATCACCGGCAAGGGGGCGATGTCCATGGCTCGATACTGCGGGTAGCGGACCCGCAGCCGAACCTGGGCGGCATCATGCTCCTGACCCGCGTAGAGGATGTCAGCGGACCCGCGCAGCATCACCCAGGCGAGGCGGGTCCAATCCTCATCCCAGCGATCCACGGTCAGGGCCACGGCCGGGTTCTCAGCGATATTACGCAGGCGCTTCAGGGGGATATCGGTCCGCTTCGGCTTTTCATCGACAGTGATATAGGCCGAACGGCCGATAATCGCATAGCAAACCGGCACCAGATGCGGCGCACCTTTGATGTCCGCGGTGGCCAGATGCCCCATACGGCCATGCTCGAGAAACCGGTCTTGCGCGTCGGTCAACATGGCAGCCATCATAGGGCAACTCCACCAACAAGAGGAAATCGCCATGGCCGACGCCGAAACCCTGCCACGGACCCCGCCGCAGATCCTGGGCCCGTTCTACCCGTTCATGCACACGCCCACGGACTCCGGGGACCTGACGAACGGGGGCAAGGCCCAAGGGACCGTCCTGTATTTGTCTGGCCGGATTCTGACCGACGATGGGCAGCCGATCGTGAACGCCCGAGTGGAAATCTGGCAGGCCAATGCCAATGGCCGCTACGCGCATCCGAACGACACCACCACCCAGCCCCTGGATCCCGGGTTCAACGGCTTCGCCGTCACTCACACCGACAGCCAGGGGCGCTATGCGTTCAAGACCATCCGCCCCCGGGCCTACGAGGTGGCGCCGACCCGCTGGCGCCCGGCTCATATCCATTTCTGCGTCGACAGCTCCAGCGAACGCCTGGTCACCCAGATGTATTTCAAGGGCGATCAATACAACGAGTCCGACAGCTGGCTGAACAGCGCCAGCCGCAAAGACCTCCTGATCGTCGATCCGGCACCGGCCACCGGCAAGGAAGCCGGCGCGCAGGCGGTCACATTCGACGTGGTGATGATGCGGGCCTGACATCCTGCATGACGCGGGGCCACCGGCGCGCTATGCAGCGCTGGTGTTCCCTCGCGCCGGAGTCAATCGATGCACGTCCCCAGCCTGAGCCGACGCGCCAGCCTGTTGCTGCCATTCCTGCTGGCAGCCTGCGGTGGCGGCGACGACCGGACGGATTTCCCGCCTTTGCGTTACGACTACCTTCCGACGCTGCCATTGAACGTCGCGACATTGTTGACCGAGGTCCGGTTCGTTCCGGGACGGCAGTCCGCCGATGTGACCGACAGCGCCCCGGTCGACCTGGCGGCAACCCTCAAAGGCCTGGCAACCGATCGGCTCAAACCGAGCGGCAGCAAGGACCGGGCGATCTTCGCGATTCGTCAGGCGTCCTTCCTGCTGCGCGGCGATCAGGTCACCGGCACGCTGGAGGCCACGCTGGAGATCATCACCGACGACGGACAGCACGCCGGTTATGTGGAAGCGCGGGCACGGCGCCAATATACCGGGCGGACCAGCCAGCTGCGCGGCATCCTCTACGACATGACCGTCGGCATGATGGACGATATGAACGTCGAGCTCGAATTCCAGATCCGCAAATACCTGAAGGCCTGGATTGTGGAATCCACCAATGTGGCACCGACGCCCGTTGCCGCGGAGCCTCTGGCCGCGCCATCCCGGCGTTAGGTCGGGCCAACAGGCGCGGTCTGAGCGCGGCAAAAAGGCGCCGGTTCCGGGGGAACTGGCGCCTTTGTCGAAGGTACGGACGAGCCGGTTCAGTTGTTGTTGCGGTTACCCAGCAGTTGCAGCAGCATCATGAACAGGTTGATGAAGTTCAGATACAGGCTCAACGCGTCGTAGACGCTGCGCTTGTTCGCCCCATCCATGCCTTCCGCATAGGCGAACTGCAGGTAGTCGGCCTTGATCCGCTGCGTGTCATAGGCGGTCAGGCCGGTGAACACGACCACGCCGAGGATGCTGATCACGAACTGCATCGCGCTGCTGTGGAAGAAGATGTTCACGAGACTGGCGATACAGATCCCGAACAGCCCCATCATCAGGAAGCTGCCCATGCGGCTGAGGTCGGACTTCGTCGTGTAGCCCCACAGGCTCATGGCACCGAAGGTCGCCGCGGTGATGAAGAATACCCGCACGATCGATTCGGAGGTGTAGATCAGGAAGATGTTGGTCAGGCTGGCGCCCATGGTCGCGCAGAAGGCCCAGAACAGGCCTTGCGCGGCGGTGGTCGACAGCCGGTTGACCCCCATACTCAGCACCAGCACGAAGCCCAGCGGCGCCAGCATCGCGATCATCGCCAGCGGCGTCGCGCTATGCATCGCGCCATAGGGGGTGCGCACCACCGGGTAGAACGCATCGATCAGGCTGGTATTGGCGATCAGGGTCGCGACGATACCCGTCAGCAGCAAACCGGATGTCATCCAGTTGTAGACCCGCAGCATATAAGCCCGAAGACCGGCGTCGATAACGGCGGCGTTCGTGGCGGCGGAGGCTTGCGGGTAAGCCCCGTATTGCGGCGTGAAAGCCATGAATCCCTCTCTGTATTACTCGTTGCGCAGAAGCGCGGCCGGTTTGGCGCGCAGTGCGTTCGCAGTGCCGGCGTAACCGAAGGTAAGCATTACCACAATCGCCCCGGCCACGGTGAAAATAAGTGTTCCAGGCAGGAATGCCCAGTCGCTGTGCAAAATGTAATGTACCATGGCATAGCTGGCGCCGGTTCCGACCACCGCCGCGAGCGCGCCGGCTGTCACGCCCAACAGGCCAAACTCGACCATCCAGGCCGCCCGAATTTGCCCCCTCGTGGCGCCAAGCGTCCGCAGAATCACCGCCTCCCGCGTGCGGCGGCGCTGTCCGGCCGCGACGGCTCCGACCAGGACCAATGCCCCGGCGATCAGCGTCAGCCCGCCCGTCGCGCTCAGGGCCGCGGCAATCTGACCGATCAAAGCCGAGACCGCGGCGAGGACCTCCGTCACCAGAATGCCCGTCACATTGGGCAGCGAATCGGTGACCACACGCAGCAAAGCGGCTTGCTGCGGGCCGTCGACCCGCACGGTCGCGATATGGGTGTGCGGCGCTTGCGACAGAATCCCCGGGCTGGCGACCATGAAAAAGTTGATCGACAGGCTCTGCCAGGCAATGGCTCGCAAACTGGCGACCTTCAGATCCAGCTCGCGGCCAAGGACATTGACCCGGATCACATCGCCGATGCCCACGCCCCACCCTTTGGCAAGGCTGGCGTCGAACGAAACCAAGGGAGGGCCGTTGTAATCGGTGGGCCACCAGGCCCCTTCGGTCAGATGGGTTCCCGGGGGCGGGGCCGCGGCATAGGTCAATCCACGATCGCCTTTTAGCGCAAAGGCGGTTTCGGGCGTGGTTTTGACCTGCTCGACCGGCACGCCCTTCACCGCCACGATCCGCGCCCGCAGGGACGGCACATCCCGCAGCTCCCGCACGCCCGGCTGCGCGCGCACCAGGGCCGCGAATGGG
Source organism: uncultured Acetobacteraceae bacterium (assembly GCA_903918315.1). Taxonomy (GTDB): domain Bacteria; phylum Pseudomonadota; class Alphaproteobacteria; order Acetobacterales; family Acetobacteraceae; genus Rhodopila. Next base: position 19,482 of record CAIXEA010000137.1, read on the forward strand.
TCCATCTGATCGGACTGGATGTCGATGAAGAAGAAGCTGGGGGCATTGGCAGGCATCTGCTCGCTCACCTCCCGCCCGATATTGCCCTGAATCAGCGCCACGGTGGCGAGAGTGGACAGGCCGAGCCCAACCGAGACCAGCAGCAAGCCCGTTGGCGCGCCCGGCCGGTAGAGGTTGGCCACCCCCAGCCGGGCCCAGGGTGGCAGCCGGCCGAGCGGCAACCAGCGCAGGATCCGCGTCAAAGCGATGGCCCCCAGCCGGAACAGGCCCAGCGTACCCAACGCGGCCAGGCAGAACCAGGCGGCGAGGCGCCGATCGGGCGCGGTCGCCACGGTGAGCGACACCAAGGCCGCGACGGCCAGGGCGGTACCGACCTGAACCAGCCAGCCTGGCCGCCCGACCAGCGACATCTCCCGGAACAAGGCCCCGCCCGGGATCCGCATCGCATGGCCCAACGGCCATAGCGCAAACCCGATCGCCGTCAGCACGCCATAAAATCCCGCCAGACCCAATGCCTGCCAGTACACGCCATCAACCGGCGCCACGGGCAGCACGTCACCCAACAACGCCGACGCCAACCAGGGGAGCGGCGCCCCGGCCAGCAACCCGAGCAGAATCCCCACCAAGGCCAGGGACATGACCTGGATCAGGCATACCGAAAAGACCAGACCAGCCGATGCACCAAGGCAGCGCAGGGTGGCGATGCTCTGGCTGCGCGCATCCTGCCAGGCCCGCACCCCGTTCGCGACCCCGATCCCGCCCACCAGCAACGAGGTCAATCCGACCAGGGTGAGAAACAATGCAATCTGATCCAGGAAGCGCGTGACCCCCGGTGCCGCTTCACGCGTGTCGCGCAGGCGCAGGCCACGATCCGGGAAGGCGGTCCGCATCGCGGCCGCGACAGCGGCAACGTCAGCCGAAGCCGGCACCGTCATGCGGGTCGCATACCGCAGCATCGCACCGGGGAGGATCAACCCCGTCGCCGGCAATGCCTCCGCCGATATGAGCGCGCGCGCGCCAAACAGCGATGGGGTCACGACACGGTCGGGTTCAACCGTCAGGGCGCCAGAGACGCGGAAACTGGCATTGCCCAGCCTAACCCCGTCACCCCGGCGCAACCCCAGACGCGACAGCACGATCGGCTCCAGAAGGATCCCGAACTGCCCATCACGTGCTGCCAAAGCGTCCTCGAGGGGTTGCGGTGGATCCGCTGTCGGCTGACCCACCAGAGGCCAGGCGTGATCCACGGCTTTCAGCTCGACGAGCTGACGCTCCCCGGACGGCGCGACAACAAGGGAGCGCATCTGGACGATGTCGGAGGTCGCGGTGGCACGGGCGGCGATCCAGGCGTGGATGACCGCCGACAGCGGTTCGTTGCCGCCATCGACATCCAGGTCGCCGCCCAGGATCCGGCGCCCGTCAGCCTCCATCCCGGCATTCACCGCGGCGCGCAGGCTGCCGACAGCCGCGATCACGCCAACACCCAGCGCGAGGCACAACACCACGCCGCGCAGGCCTTGCAAACCGCCTCGGAGTTCACGGCGGGCAAGTTTGAAGGCCAGCATCATGCGGCGGAGAACGCCCGCACCTGGCCATCCGCCATATGCGCCTGACGATCACATCGTTCCGCCAACACAGGATCATGCGTGATCAGAAGCAAGGTCGTGCCCGTCCGCGCGCGCATCGCGAACAGCAGGTCCATGATCGTGGCACCAGTCTCCTGATCAAGATTGCCGGTCGGTTCGTCCGCCAGCAGCAGGGACGGTTCCGGCGCGAAAGCCCGGGCCAGGGCGACCCGCTGCTGTTCGCCGCCCGAAAGCTGGCCCGGCCGGTGGGTCAGACGATGGGCCAGACCCACTGCCGCCAGGGCCTCACGCGCGCGCATGGCCGCGTCCGGGCGGCCGGCAAGTTCCAGCGGCACCGACACATTCTCAAGCGCGGTCATCGTGGGAATCAGGTGAAAGGCCTGGAATACGATCCCGATCGATTCGCGGCGCAGGCGCGCCAGCGCATCCTCGTTCAGGCCCGTGATCTCCCGCCCGGCGAGTTTGATGGACCCGGCGCTCGCGTGCTCCAACCCGGCCAGCAACATCAACAGGCTGGTCTTGCCCGAACCGGACGAGCCAACCAGGGCGACAGCTTCGCCCTGGCGGATGTCGAGATCGACTCCACGCAAGATGTTGACCGGCCCAGCGGCGGAAGGCACGGTCAGGGTCAGTCCCCGAACCTGTACGAGCGTCGGGAGACTTGAGAGCGGGATGGCATCCATGGCGATAGCATATGGCGTTCCCGGGCGGCGAAAGAACCCCACTTCGCTGTTATGGTGTTTGATTGGCTGGCTTGCCCTGGCCTCGGCCGCCCAGGCGGCGCCGAAACGGCTGCTGGTGCTCGGCGATTCATTGACCGCCGGCTACGGGCTCCCGCGCCAGGACGGCTTTCAGAGCCGTCTGAGCGAAGCGCTGGCGGCACGCGGATTGGCCGTGACCCTGGTCGACGGGGCGGTGTCGGGCGACACCTCCGCGGGCGGGCGGGCGCGGGTAACCTGGACGCTGGCGGATGGCGCCGATGCGGCCATCGTCGAACTCGGGGCCAATGACGGCCTGCGGGCGCTCGATCCCCGTGCGATGGAGGCCAACCTCACCGCCATTCTCGATGCGCTGGCGAGCCGCCATATGCCAGTCCTGCTGACCGGCATGTTCGCGCCACCGAATCTGGGGGCCAGCTATGGCGCCGCGTACCAGGCCGTCTTTCAACGGCTCGGCCAACGCCCGGGCGTCGTGTTCGATCCGTTCTTCCTCGAAGGCGTGGCCGCGGTGCCGGCGCTGAACCAGGCGGATGGCGCGCATCCCAACGCCCAGGGCGTCCGCGTGATCGTCGCACGCCTGCTGCCGCTGGTGGAGACCGTGCTGTCGAAGGTCCCCACCCGATGAGGTTATTCGTCGGCATCGACCTACCGTGGGACCTTCGCCATCGGATCGCGGCTCTGACGACCACCGGCATTCAGGGGGCGCGGTGGGTGCCGCCGGAGAACTACCACCTGACCCTGCGCTTCATCGGCGAGGTGCCGCCACACCGGGCCGAGGAGGTCGATATGGCCTTGGCGGCGATCCGCGGCCGCGCGCTGGTGCTGACGCTCACCGGTGTGGGCACCTTCTCCAAAGGCGGGCGCGCCAATACTCTTTATGTCGGAGTCGAACGAAACCAACGCCTTGAGCACCTGCAAAACAAAGTCGAGACCGCCTTGCAGCGCGTCGGTCTGGAACCCGAGCGCCGCCGGTTCCAGCCGCATGTCACCCTGGCACGCCTGGACAACGCGCCGGAAATCAAGCTCGCGGGCTTCGTGCAGACCCACAACCTGTTCCGCGCCGAACCGTTTGAGGTCAGACACATCACCCTGTTCAGCTCGCAACTGGGCAAGGAGCAGTCGGTCTATACCGCCGAGGTCGACTACGATCTGATCTGATCCGCATGCCCGAACGCATCGCCAAATCGCCGGATCATGACCTCGGTCAACGGCATCGCCGCCGGGGCGACCGCCCCGCCGCCGCGCACGCGATAAGCGGCGGGATGGGCGGCGGCGGCCGGCTCCGTACCCGCTTCCAGCGCGCGTGCCGCGCCCAGCATGGTGCGGCGGAACCGGACGACACCCAGATCCGTGGGGCCGAGATGCTCGAGGGTGCGGTCCGCGATCAGCCCCTGGCTGTCCTGGATGCAGGCATCCTGTTCGGACACGCCATCGATACCGGTGTAGCTCTCGGTCTTCTGTCGGGCGCGGTCGATCAGATAGTCGTTCTCCCGCCGGCGGAGGGGCATGTAGTGCGCGTCGACCTCCGCATGGACGCTGAAGCCGGCACGATAGCGGGCCCGCTCGGACTCGGTCAGCGGCCGATGAGGGTTCCAGCTGTAGCAATAGGTCCAGCAGGACTCGTCGCCGATCGGCACCCAGGTCTGGCCGTGGTAGGTGTCACCGGGGAAGGCGTTCGGGGTCAGGCCGTGATTGGGCAGCAGGAACTGGCTGATGCGCCAGTAATTCTCCCCAGGGTCACCGCGCCGCGCGGCGCCGAGCACCAGGCCCGCCGGATGCTCGAGGATGGTAAAGCGCGGCGCCCCGTCGTCGCGCATCCAGCGCACCGTGTCGCTGCCGGTCGAGATGCGGTCCATCACCCGGTCGGTCACATCCGCCGCATCGGCCACCGACATGTGCAGGAAGGAGAAATGGGCGGTGTCCAGCCCGCCTTCCGCCGCTTGCGCCCAGTTGCATTGCTGCAGTTTCTTGGACACGAACCAGTGGCTGTCGGGCAGCGTCAGGAACTCAAACTCCGGGAGGGGCTGGCGGTGTTCGGCTGGGCCGAGATAGGCCCAGATCATGCCGCCCCGCTCGATGGTGGGGTAGGCGAGCAGGCGAATGTTGTCCTCCACCCGGGCGCGCTGCAGCCCGGGTTCGATGGTCGGAACCGCGAGGCAACGGCCGTCGGTGGCGAATTTCCAACCGTGGTAGACGCAGCGTATGCCGCCATTTTCATTGCGACCGAAGAATAAATCCGCCCCCCGGTGTGGGCAGCGGGGAGAGACGAGCCCAACACCGCCATCGGTGGCGCGGAACAGCCGCAGATCCTCCCCCAGGACGGTCACCCGCAGCGGCGGGCCATCGGAGTCAGGCAGTTCGGCGCTGAGAGCCACCGGCTGCCAGAACCGGCGGAACAGCGCGCCCATCGGGGTGGCTGGGCCGGTGCGGGTCAGCAAGATGTTATCCGTCTCACTCAGCATGGGCTTGCTCCCTGATGGGCCGTCCCGTTTATGCGGCCGCGATCGCCTTGTTCAGCGCCTTCACCCCAGCGGCCGGACCGTCCGGGTGGTTCCAGATACAGCCGACGACGGCCAGGAAATCGGCCCCGGCGCGGACCAGCGGCGCGCAATTATCCGCCGTGATACCGCCGATGGCGCAGCTGGGGATTTCCATCAGCTCATGCCACCAGGCGAGGATCTCCGGATCGACCTGATTGGTGACGGTCTTGGTGGTGGAGGGAAAAAAGGCGCCGAAGGCTACATAGTCGGCCCCATCCTCCCCGGCCGTCATGGCCAGATCGCGGCTCCCCTTGCAGGTCACGCCCAACATCAGGTCGGGCCCCATGATGCGCCGCGCCTCCCGCGCCGGCATGTCGTCCTGCCCCACATGTGCGCCATCGCAGCCGCTCGACACCACCAGATCGGCTCGGTCGTTCAGCAAAAAGGCCACGCCGCGCGTCTGAGTCACCGGGCGCAGGACATCGATCGTGCGCTTCCAGACGCTGTCGCTGACGTCCTTGATACGCAGCTGCACCGCCGCCACGTCGCCGGCATCCAGCGCCTTGCCGAGTTCATCGGCGAAAGCCAGCGGGTCGAACCGCTCCGGCGTGATCAGGTAGACGCGGCAGCGGTCTTCACCGCCGCCGCTTGCCGCTGCCACCGCGTCAGGCCTTGTTCTGGTAGATGTCGACGATCTTGCTCAACATCTCCAGCGCTGCTTCGCGCGGGCGCTGGAAGGTATTGCGCCCGATGATCGAGCCATTGGCGCCGCCATCGCGCAGGCCGCGCACTTCTTCGTAGACGCCGTCCAGATCCTTGGCTTCGCCGCCGGAGAACACCACCACGCGCTTGCCGGCAAACGAGGCCTGCATGACATGCGCGACGCGCTTGGCGAGGGTGGAACCGTCGAACTTCTCATAGGTCTTCTTCGCCGCTTCCAGGCCGATATGGGCGGTGGGCGGCTTCACCTTGATGATGGTGGCGCCCATCAGGGCGGCCATCTGGGCGGCATAGGCGCAGATATCGACCGCGGTTTCGGCGGCCTTGTCCAGCGCCGGGCCGCGCGGATAGCTCCAGACCACGACCGCGAGGCCGGCGTCCTTGGCTTCCAGGGTCAGCTCGCGCAGCTCTTCCATCTGGGCGAAGGCGTATTCGCTGCCGGGATAGATGGTAAAGCCGATAGCGGCGCAGCCCAGGCGCAGCGCGTCCTTCACGCCGGCGGTCACGGCCTGGTCCTTGTTGGTGGCCAGGCTGTTGGAGCTGTTGACCTTCAGAATGGTCGGGATCTGACCCGCGAAGGTATCCGCGCCCTGCGCCAGCATGCCCAGCGGCGCGGCATAGGCGTTCAGCCCGGCGTCAATCGCCAGCTGGTAGTGATAGTGCGGGTCATAGGCCGGGGGGTTCGGCGCGAAACTGCGGGCCGGGCCGTGCTCAAAGCCCTGATCGACCGGCAGGATCACGACCTTGCCGGTGCCGGCGAGCTTACCCGTGCTCAGGATGCGGGCCAGATTGGCCTTCACACCGGGGTTATCGCCCTCGTACCAATCGAGGATCTTCTTGACCTTTTGGGTGACGCGCATGGCGGGACCAATCCGAAATGGTTGACATGAATAACGGCGGCCCGGCGCAGGCGCGTCAGGCCGCGAAACGGCGCGGTTGTAGAGGATGGGGGGCGAACCATGCAACCCTTTGCCCTCCCGGGCCACCCTGGCGAGGCCCCCGGGCCACCGGGCGCGCGGGGTCCGTCTCACGGCGTATGGGGTCTTGCCATCGCCTACCATGGCAGCGTGTCCGGCCGCTGTCTGGGACCGCTTGGGGCGTCCAACGTCCCTCTCCCAACCAAACTGACAGCGCGGCCACCGGGCGTGCGGGGTCCGTCTCACGGCGTATGGGGTCTTGCCATCGGCTACCATGCCAGCGCGTCTGGCCACTGTCTGAGACCGCTTGGGGCGTCCAACGTCCCTTCCCCAATCAGACGGACAGCCCGGCCACCGGGCGCGCGGGGACTGTCTCACGGCGTATGGGGTCTTGCCATCGCCTACCATGGCAGCATGTCCGGCCGCTGCCTGGGACCGCTTGGGGCGTCCAACGTCCCTTCCCCAATCAGACGGACAGCGCGGCCACCGGGCGCGCGGGGTCCGTCTCACGGCGTATGGGGTCTTGCCCCGAGCATGAGTGGGTTGGCAGTGCGGCCACGTCGCGGGGTCAAAGGGGGTAAGGCGCATCCGGCCTTGCTATGCGAGCCCGGGTCCCGCGCCAACTGCAAACCCATCGCGCGCCGCCGGTTGAACGCCCGGCGCGCGCGTCACCCGGCCCGAAGCCACGCGTCCAAACGGCGGGCCGCGCCTGGCTCAGCCAGGTCCAACGAGGGCGGTGCGCCGGACAGGACGAATCCGCCGCGCGCGGCCGCGATCCCGGCCACGGACTCCCAGCCCGGTGTCTCTCGCCAGAGCACGAGATTGCAGACCCCGGCGCGCAAGGCGGCCATGGCCTGGCCGGCGCCATCCGCGCAATCGAGGATGCTGATGACCCGCGACTCGTCCGCCACGCGGTCGATGACCGCCCGCCACCAAAGGCATCCCGCATAGAGGCCGGCCCCCGGCGCGGACAGCAGCGTGACCGCCAGGCCGGGGGCAATCGCCGCCCGCGCATGGGCCAGACCGTGGATCGTCACCGCCGGATGGAGAATCATGCTTGCGTTCAAGCGCTTGACCGGATTCAGTGCAAGCGGCATCACCGCGAGACGCGCGCTGACACAAGAATCTGGAAACGCTGCCATGGCGGACGAAACCGACGACCCGGATATCGCGGCCTCCCGCCTGGAAGCGGCGCTGGAGCGCATTGCCCAACGCGCCGCGGCGCCAGCAGCCGAACCCGTGCCCACGCCCCTGCCCTCAGCCGAGATTTCGGATCGGCTGGACAGCCTCATCGACCGACTGCGCGGCGCGCTTGCCGGCAAAGCCGGCTGACAATGACCCGCATTGGCAAAGCCGGCTGACCATGACCCGCATTGGCAAAGCCGGCGGAACAGGACCTTAGCCGGCAAAACCGGCGGAGCAGAAAAGGAAACGCGCGATGGCGCAAGTGACGCTTCGTATCAACGGCTTCGCGTATGTGATGGGCTGTGCGGACGGAGAGGAAGACCATCTGCTGGCGATGGCGGCGGAGGTGGACAAGCGGATCGAGGCCATCAAGGCCTCCGCCGGGCTGAGCGGCGAATCCCGCATGCTGGTGATGGCGGCGCTGACGATGGCCGACGAACTCTATGAGCTGCGCAAAAATTATCAGACGGCGCAACCGGCCCCGGTGGCCGAAAAACCCGATCCGAAGCTGGCACGGCGGCTGAACCGGATGGCGAAACGCGCGGAAGAGATTGCGGAAGACCTGGAGGCTCCCTAAGTTGTTCGGGCGGGGCTGCCCGGTTCGATAGGTAGCTCATCCCCAGGGCCAGTAAGCATCTCCCTCGGGAGCTGGCTCTGTCGGGATCTTGGTCTCGGTATCTGGCGCCCACCTGCACACGCAGGCTCTGGGAGGATGACAGTCCAACGGCCATGGCGGCTCCGCACATTTCCCATGATCTCGACGATGCCAAGCGGTCCCTGCGGGCCGCTTGCCTCGCCGCGCGCGCCGGGCTGGATCCGGTTGCGGGGGGGGAGGCGCTGGCCGCGCATGTGCTGCGGGATCTGCCGCCGCCGGTGGGCGCCGTGGTGTCGGCGTTCTGGCCGCTGGGTGGGGAGATCGATCTGCGCCCGTTGATGCATGCGCTGCATGCGCGCGGGCACGCGGTGGTGCTGCCGATTACCCCGAAACGGGGGCTGCCGCTGACGTTCGGGCTGTGGCGGCCGGGGGATGCGTTGGTGGCGGAGCGGTTTGGCACCTTCCGGCCGATCGGGCCGGTGTTGGTTCCCGATTTTCTGCTGGTGCCGTTGCTGGCGTTTGATCGTGCCGGCGGGCGGTTAGGCTATGGCGGCGGCTTTTACGACCGCACCCTACCATTACTGCCTGGATGTTTCGCCCTCGGCTGCGCTTTCGCGGCGCAAGAGGTGGACGAAGTGCCCGCCGGCCCTTACGACCACCCGCTTGATGCCGTGGCGACGGAACGCGGCATCATCCGCTTCGGAGGTTAAATGCGCATCCTGTTTCTGGGCGATATCGTGGGCCGCACGGGGCGGGAGACGGTGGCCGCCGTGCTGCCCGGACTGCGGGAATCGCTCGGCCTGGATCTGGTGATCGTGAATGCTGAAAATGCCTCCCACGGGTTCGGGCTTGGCCCCGACATGGCGCAGGCGCTGTTCGCCGCCGGGGCGGATGTGCTCACGCTGGGCAACCACGCCTGGGACCGCAAAGAGATTATCGGCTATATCGCCGAACACCCGCGTTTGATCCGGCCGGTGAATTATCCGCCGGGCACGCCGGGGGCGGGTTCGGTGGTGGTGGATGTGCCCGGCGGGCGCAAGGCCCTGGTGGTGCAGGCGATGGGCCGCATCTACATGGACCCGCTGGACTGCCCCTTCCGCGGCACCTCGGAGGTACTGGCCAAACACCGCATGGGCGCGACCGTGCAGGCCGTCGTGCTCGATATCCATGCCGAGGCGAGCAGCGAGAAAATGGCCTACGCGCATTCCTTCGACGGGCAGGCGTCGCTGGTGGTGGGGACGCATACGCATTGCCCCTCCGCCGATGCGCAGATCCTGCCGGGCGGCACCGCTTTTCAGTCCGATGCCGGCATGTGCGGCGATTACGACAGCGTCATCGGCATGGTGAAGGACGGCGCGGCCATGCGCTTCTGGCGCAAGATGCCGGGGGAGAAGCTGGGCCCGGCGGAGGGGCCGGCAACGGTCTGCGGCGTGTTCGTGGTGACGGACGACGCGACGGGCCTGGCTGTGCGGATTGAACCGCTGCGCATGGGCGGGCGGCTGATGCAGGCGATGCCGGCGGCGTGAGACCGCTGACTCAGCGGCTGCAGGACGATGCCGCCCGGCCCTGGCCGTGCCACCGCTCAAGCCCGCGCATGGCGCGCAGGATGGGTTGCTCAATCACGCGATGCAGGAGGATGGCGGCCGCGAGTGCCGCCGCGACCTGAATCATCACAACCGCCCATTCCGGGATCCGCCACAGCAGGCCCGAGGCCGCTAAACCGCGGGCGATCCATCCGACGATCAAAGGATGGATCAGATACAGGACATAGGACGCCGCCCCGAAGACCTCAGCCGCGCGCCCGCAGCGGATGCGGCCCGCGGTCTCGGCGGCGGCGATGCCGGCGATGATCAGCGCGCTGGCGGCGCCGTAGAGCAGGACGGTGATCAGCTGGTTGACCGCGATCAGCCCCGCGACATCCAGCGTGCCTGCCAGGGCGAACAGCGAGACCCCCAAACCGGCGATCAGGCCGGGCCGGGGCACCGCGCGGGTGGCGACCAGTCTTGCGACCCCGACCCCCATCAGGAATTGCAGGTTGAAGGGGGATAGCGCGACATCGCCGAATCCCGCGTCGGCCAGTACGGCCTGCCGCCCCAGGATCGCGGCCAGCCCGGCGATCATGACCACCCGCCCGGCGGTGCGGTTGAGAATGGCGAGGCCGAACAGGACATAAAAGACCACCTCGTGTTCCAGCGTCCAGGCGACCCCGATCAGCAGCGTCTGCCCCAGGGGCAGCAGCGTGAAGGATTCCGTGAGGTTGCCCGGCGCCAGCAACCCGTCCGGATCGGATTTGAGCAAAGCGCGTCCGATCAGCGCCAGGTTGATCACCCAGTAGATTGGATAGATGCGGGTGAGGCGGCGCCAGGTATAACGGCCGATGCGGTGCGGCTGACCGATATCATTATAATGCACATACGTTATGATAAAACCGCTCAGGACGAAGAAAAAATCGACCCCCGCGTGACCGAAACCAAAATAGTTTCCAAACGCGATTTTACCGAGGTATTGCGGCATCGATAAGGATCGGGTGGCGTGATAGAAAACGACCATCAGCGCCGCCACGCCGCGGACGGCCTGGATTCCGAGCAGGCGATCCGTTTCGGAACGATCCATCATGGGGGCACGCGAGCCAATCACGATATGCCGGCTCATGGCTGGTTGCTCCCATCCGTGCGGGGTGGGGTGTAACGGGGGCGGACAGGTCTGTCCATGATGGCGCCCGATCACGTCTGTCGCATCGCGCCAAGCCGGTGTAAACAGCCGCCACGATCAACCCCATCAGCCACCGACGGAACCATGGCCGGCCATTCCCACGCCAAGAACATCATGCACCGCAAGGGTGTGCAGGACGCCAAGCGCGGCCGCATCTATGCCAAGCTGATCCGCGAAATCACCGTCTCCGCCCGGCAGGGCCTGCCTGATCCGGCGTTCAACCCGCGCCTGCGCGCCGCCATGTCGGCCGCGCGCCAGGCCAATATGACCAAGGACACGATCGAGCGCGCGGTCAAGAAAGCCGCCGGTGCGGCGGGCGGGGACGATTACGTGGAAGTGCGCTACGAAGGCTACGGCCCCAACGGCGTCGCGGTCATCGTCGAAACCCTGACCGACAATCGCAACCGCACCGCCGGCGACGTCCGCTCCGCCTTCACCAAGCATGGCGGGGCCCTGGGGGAAACCAATTCCGTCAGCTTCCTGTTCAACCGCCTGGGCGTGATCCGCTTCCCGCTGGCGGTGGCATCGGCCGACGACATGCTGGAAGCCGCGATCGACGCCGGCGCGGACAATGCCGAAACCGACGACGAAGCGCATGAAATCACCTGCGCGGTGGAAGACTTCTTCGCGGTGCGCGATGCGCTCGAAGCCCGGTTCGGGGCGCCGGAGACCGCCAAGTTCGACTGGCGCCCGACCACCGAGGTCACGCTGGACGAAGACAAGGCCCGCGCCGTGCTCAAGCTGCTCGACGTGCTGGAAGACAATGACGACGTGCAGAACGTCTTCGCCAATTTCGACATCCCCGATGAGGTGATGCAGCGCCTGTCGGCGTAAAGGAGCCCGCTGTGGAAGAAGTCGATTGCATCGTTGCCGGCGCCGGCGTGGTGGGCCTGGCCGTGGCCCGAGCCCTGGCGATGTCGGGGCGGGAGGTCATCCTGCTGGACTCCGCCGAGGGGATCGGAACCGAAACATCCTCGCGCAACAGCGAAGTCATTCACGCCGGGATCTACTACCCGGCCAACAGCCTCATGGCCCGCTTCTGCGTTGCCGGGCGGCGCATGCTGTACCCCTATTGTGAGGAACGCGGCGTCCCGCATCGCAATTGCGGCAAGCTGATCGTGGCGACGAATGCGCAGGAAGATACCATGCTCGCGGGCATCAAGGCGCGCGCCGAGGCCAATGGGGTGGAGGGCATGCGCGTCCTGACCGCCGCGGAGGCGATCGCGATGGAACCCAACCTGCAATGCACGAGCGCGCTGCACTCCCCCACCACCGGCATCATCGACAGCCACGCCTATATGCTGGCGCTGCAGGGCGATGCGGAGAACGCGGGCTGCACCCCGGTCTTCTTCTCCCCCGTCGTGCGCGCCCGCGCAGCCGATCGGCTGGTTGAGGTGGAAGTCGGGGGGAACGACCCGATGACGCTGCGGTGCCGGCTGTTCGTGAACGCGGCCGGGCTGCATGCGCCCTTCCTGGCACGCCATATCGAGGGCATGCCGCAGGACCGGGTTCCGACGGCCTATTATGCCAAGGGCAACTATTTCACCCTCGCCGGGCGGTCGCCGTTTTCGCGCCTGATCTATCCCGTGCCGGTGCCGGGCGGGCTGGGCGTGCATCTGACCATCGACCTTGGCGGGCAGGCCCGCTTCGGGCCGGACGTGGAATGGGTCGACACCATCGATTACCAGGTCGATCCGTCGCGCGCCGACAGCTTCTACGCGGCGGTGCGGACCTACTGGCCCGGGTTGAAGGATGGGGGCCTGCAGCCGGGCTATGCCGGCATTCGCCCCAAGATCGTGCCCAAGGGCGCGCCGGGGCAGGATTTCGTGGTCCAGGGGCCGCAGACGCATGGGGTGCCGGGCCTGATCAACCTGTTCGGGATCGAGTCTCCCGGCCTGACGGCGTCGATGGCGATCGCCGCGCATGTGTTGGAGGTCAGCACGACGGGTTAGAGCGGGATGACCGGAGGTGGACTCACCGAAGGTCTGAATCCCGCGACCGAACGGGCGCAACCCTCCCCTCTCAAGCAAACTCTTGCCTCCCGGTTCGCATTCGCTAGGTTGCCCGGTCTGCGATAGGACCCAACCGTGACCGAACTCCAACCCGCCCGCGGCACCCATGACCTGATTGGCGAGGATCAGCGCCGCCACCACCACGTCGCCGAAACCGCGCGCCGCATCGCCGCGTCCTACGGCTTCGACGAATGGATCACGCCGATCTTCGAGGATACGCGGGTGTTCTCGCGGACCTTGGGGGAAACGTCGGATGTCGTGATGAAGGAGATGTACACCTTCGAAGACCGCGGCGGCGACTCCGTCACATTGCGCCCCGAAGGCACCGCCGGCGTCTGCCGCGCGCTGGTCACCAACGGCCTGACCCAGAGCCTGCCGCAGAAGGTGTTCTATGCCGGCCCGATGTTTCGCTACGAGCGCCCGCAGAAAGGCCGCTACCGCCAGTTTCACCAGATCGGTATCGAACTGATAGGCCCTTCCGAACCCCTCGCCGATGCCGAAGCCATCGCCTGCGGCTGGGATATTCTCAAGGCGCTGGGCGTCGCCGATGATACGGTTCTGGAGATCAACACGCTCGGCGACAAGGAAAGCCACGCCGCTTACCGGGACGCGCTGATCGCCTATTTCGCCGCCCATCAGGACAAGCTGTCCAAGGACAGCCTGACACGGCTGGAGCGCAATCCGATGCGCATCCTCGATAGCAAGGATGAGGGCGATCGCTCGATCGTCGCCGGCGCACCCACCATCGAGCCGTACCTGACAGAGGCCGCCGCCACCTTCTACGCCCAGGTGCAGGCCTATCTGACCGGCTTCGGCGTGCCGTTCCGCAAGAACCCGCGCATCGTCCGCGGCCTGGATTACTACGGCCATACCGCGTTCGAATTCGTGACCTCCAAACTCGGCGCACAGGGCACGGTGATGGCCGGCGGGCGCTATGACGGGCTGGTGGCCGAGATGGGCGGGCCGCGCACCCCCGCCGTTGGCTGGGCCGCCGGCATCGAACGGCTGGGCATGCTGATGGACGCCGCACCGCCGCCGCCGGCGCCGGTCGTGGTCGTACCCATTGGTGAGGCCGCCGAGGCCGCCGCCTTGGGCGTGCTGCAAGCCCTGCGCGCCGCCGGCATTCGCGCCGAGATGGCGTATCGCGGCAATCTGCGCCGCCGCATGGAACGGGCCAACAAAATCGGCGCCCGCGCCACCGTCATCCTGGGCGACGACGACATCGCCGCCGGGGTCGCGCAGGTGAAGGACCTGCGCACCGGCACGCAGGACGCGGTGGCCTTCGCCGAGATCGCCGCGCGCCTCGCATGAGCCTCGCTTATAAACTCGACCGGATCGCCGCGCGGGCGGACGAACTCCGTGCCATGCTCGGGGAGGGTATTTCGGGGGAAGCCTATGTGAAGGCGTCCCGCGAGCTCAATGATATCGAGCCGGTGGTCGAACGTATCGGCGAACTGCGAACGGCCGAACAGGCGCGCGCGGAGGCCGAAGCGCTGCTGGGCGATCCGGAAATGCGCGGTCTGGCGGAAGCGGAACTGTTCGAGCTGAAGGAGCGCATCCCGGCGCTGGAACACGAAATCCGCCTGGCGCTGCTGCCGAAGGATGAAGCCGACGCGCGGTCCGCCATTCTGGAAATCCGCCCGGCGGCGGGCGGCGATGAAGCCGGCTTGTTCGCCGCCGAACTGTTCCAGATGTACCAGAAATACGCCGAAGGCCGCGGTTGGCGGTTCGAGGTCATGGAGCGCGGCGAGTCCGAGCTCGGCGGCCTCAAGGAAGGCATCGCCGAAATCACCGGCCGCAACGTCTTCGCCCGGCTGAAATACGAATCCGGCGTCCACCGCGTCCAGCGCGTGCCCGCGACCGAGAGTCAGGGCCGCATCCATACCTCCACCGTCACCGTGGCGGTGCTGCCGGAGGCGGAGGATGTGGATGTCGAGGTCAACGAAGGCGACCTGCGCATCGACGTCTACCGTGCCTCCGGCGCCGGTGGGCAGCATGTGAACAAAACCGAAAGCGCGGTGCGGATCACGCATATTCCGACCGGCATCGTGGTGGCGATGCAGGAAGAGCGCAGCCAGCATAAGAACCGCGCCAAGGCGATGAAGATCCTGCGCTCCCGGATGTATGAGCAGCAGCGGGCTTCGTTGAGCGCGACTCGCGCGGCGGATCGCAAAAGCCAGGTAGGCACGGGCGACCGGTCGGAGCGGATCCGGACCTATAATTTCCCGCAGGGCCGGGTATCCGACCACCGCATCAATCTGACGCTGTACAAGATCGACCGCGTGATGATGGGCGATATGGATGAATTCATCGACAAGCTGACCGCTGAAGATCAGGCCGCGCGGCTTGCCGCGGAGGAATGACCACCGGGGGATTGATCCCCCGGCGGATTGCTGTCGTCAGCCGCCCTTGAGGAATTCGATCAGCTTGGCCACGGCCGCCTGCTTGTCGATCTGATCCAGCGCCGCCAGTTCCGCCGCCAGGCGATCCATCGCCGCTTCATAAATCTGGCGTTCGGAGAAGCTTTGATCCGGTTGACCGGCGTTGCGATGCAGGTCGCGCACGACCTCCGCGATCGCCAACGGATCGCCGGAGTTGATTTTCGCCTCATATTCCTGCGCCCGGCGCGACCACATGGTGCGCTTGATACGGGCCCGGCCCTTGAGGACGGCCAGCGCCTCATCGAAGGACTTGCGGCTGGATAGCTTGCGCAGACCGGCGGTGCGGGCCTTGGAAACCGGCACCCGCAGGGTCATGCGGTTTTCTTCGAAGGTGATGTGGATGAGTTCGAGGCGATGGCCGGCGATTTCCTCGGTCGCGATTCGCTCGACCTTGCCCACGCCATGGGTCGGGTAAACGACATAGTCGCCTTCCACGAAGATCTCGGCCTTCGCCATCGCGCGCGGAATCTGCGTCGGCCCGCCATGCGACATCGGCCGCGGCGGGGGAGAAGAGGTCACCGCGGCAGGGGTGGCAACAGGGGCAGCGACGGGTTTGGTCGGCTTACGGGCTGCTTTCGACGCCGTGGCCGCGTTCCCACCATCTGAGTCCACGTCCTGCTCCGAAACCGCGACATCGGCGGATTGCGTCATGCCAGGTACCCCGTACCAGTATCATTGTTTCACGGCCGCGGGAGTCGCGGCGATCTTAGACTTTCCCCCATATGGGGCCGCCCGCCGCGCCCAAAAGGGGGCGGCGCCAGGAAACTCAGGCTTGACCGGGTTCGGCCGAGAAATACTGCGATTTCCCCGGCACGTCCTTCCAATCATCGGCATCGGCGGGCGCCTCACCCTTGCGGGTGATATTGGGCCACAGCTTGGCGTAGGTGCGGTTCTGTTCGACCCACTCAGCGGCTTTGTCATCGCTGTCGGGAATGATGGCGGAGGCCGGGCATTCCGGTTCGCAAACACCACAATCGATGCATTCGTCGGGATGGATCACCAGCATGTTCTCACCGACATAGAAGCAGTCGACGGGACACACCTCCACGCAGTCCATATACTTGCAGCGGATGCAACCCTCAGTGACCACGTAGGTCATAGGAAACCCCTGGAATACGGGCGCGGATCGCGCCAAGCCGATTTGCGGAGGCGGCGATATGCCGAGGTTTTCCCGACAGCGCAAGCCTGTTTCTGCCGAGCCGGGCGCGGGTCAGCTGTCCGCGATCTCCTCATACAGGCCGCGGGCCTCGGGGGCGGGGCCGCGCCGCGCCGCCAGCGCCGCGATCCGCAGCACCCGGACCTCGCCGCGAATCGCCACTGTCAGGACATCGCCGATCCGCAGTTTCGCATGCGCCTTGTCGGTGGGCTGGCGGTTGATGCGGACCGCACCCTCCACCACCAGGGCGGCGCAGTCACTGCGCGCGCGCATGAAACGGGCGCACCATAGCCATTTGTCCAACCGCTGCCAGTCGCGGTCTTCCTGCTCGTTCGGCGGCACGAGGCGGCTACCGCTTCAACGCCGCCAGAGCGGCAAACGGGCCATGCACCATCGGCGCCGGGAGCGGGTCCGCCACCGGCTGGTTGGGTCTGCGCCGGCGCAGCGGCACCAGCATGGCCGGTGCGGGCGGGCCATAGGCCCCGGGCAGCAGGCCGCCGCCAGGGATCACCCGGAACCCCAGGGCACGCAGCACCGGCGGCACCATATCGGCCTTGACGGCGAAGCGTGACGCCAGTCCGGGCGGCAGCAAAGCCGGGCCCTTGCGCGCGGCATAGCCCAACTCCCCTGCCACCTTCTCCGCGATATCGACCCGCAGATGGATCGGCCCCGCCTCCAGCCAGCCCATCGCGGCGGCGAATCCGGGTGGCCAATCGGTCGCGGCGGGGATCGAGACCTGGCCAGGGCCCGGCAGCGCCGGCAGCGCGAAGCCATGACGGATGGACCATAGCCGCGCCCGCATCAGCGCCGCTTGCGGCTTCATCACCATCGGCAGGAACAGGGCGAACCGGCCGGAGCGCACGCCGATGGCCTTCAGCCGCGCCCGCAGGTCCGGCGCCAGCGTTTCCTCATCCACGCCGGGCACCAGGCCGAGCGACTCGTGCAACCGATGCAGCGGGCCGCGCGCGCCGGGAATGCGTTCGGCGATCGCGGCGGCTTCAAACAAAGGGCTCAGATCGAGCCGGATCTGCTCATCCAGGAACCGTTGCAGCCGCATGCGCAGCCGCTCCCGTTGCGCGCCATCGAGGAACTCACTGTCCAGCACCTGCACCCGCGGCGTGAGCACCGTCGGTCCCCCGACGATCCGCGCGATCGGCGAACCCTCCCACAGGATGCGGTGGCTCGGGTTGAGGCTGAAAGCGAGATCGGGCGCGGCTTCGACGACGCCGACACGGCGGGGCATTTCTTCGCGGAGCGCGCGACGGGCGGCGCGGAGGACGAGTTTCTTCTCATCGCCCTCGGCCAGCGGGTCGGGCACGAAGCTGAACCCCTCCAGCAGCCCGACCTGGTGGCCTTCGACCACGACCTCCCCCCGGCGGGTGACGGCGGACAGCAGGTCCTGCCCATCCGTCGCATCCAGCCGGCGCATCAGATGCGTCGCGCGGCGATCGACGAAACGGCTGGTCAGACGTTCGTGCAGAATGTCGGACAGCTTGTCCTCCACCGCCCGCGCTTTGCCCTGCCAGTGTTCAGCATCCTGCACCCAGTCGGTGCGGGCGGCGATGTAGGACCAGATACGCACGCCCGACAGGCGCTGCATCAACGTGTCGATGTCACCCTCCGTCCGGTCCAGCGCCGCGATCTGCCCGGCGAGCCAGTCGGTGGGCAAGCATCGGTCCTTGACGATGTGGTGGAAGATACGGGCGCAGAGGCGGGTATGCGTCTCGTCGGTCAGCTTGCGGAAATCGGGGATCTGGCACGCCTCCCACAACAGCCGCACCCGGGTTCGCCCGCGCGCGAGGTCGCGGATCTCCGGCTCACGCGCCAAAGCCGACAGCGTTTCGAAGTCGGAGGCATCGTTGCCCTTCACCAGCCCCGCCCGTGGCGCCGGGGCCTGCAGGCTGTCGAGCAGGGAGTCGAGATGCGCGAAATCAAGATCGTTGTTGCGCCAGCAGATTTGGTCCAGCGGGTCGAAGTTATGCGCCTCGATGGCGTTGACCGTTTCTTCGGGGATGGGCGGGCACTGGGTGGTGGTGCCAAACGTGCCGTCGCGCATGCCGCGCCCGGCCCGGCCGGCGATCTGCCCCATCTCCGCCGCCGTCAGCCGGCGCGGCCGATGGCCGTCGAATTTGCCGAGGCCGGCGAAGGCGACGTGATCGACGTTCATGTTCAGGCCCATGCCGATGGCATCGGTGGCGACGAGAAAATCGACCTCCTTGTCCTGATAGAGCGCCACCTGGGCATTGCGGGTGCGCGGGCTGAGGCGCCCCATCACCACCGCGCAGCCACCCCGGCGGCGGCGGATGAGTTCGGCGATGGCATAGACCTCGGCGGCGCTGAAGGCGACCACGGCGGAGCGCGGCGGCAGGCGCACCAGCTTGGCCGGGCCGGCGTAGCTGAGCTGGGACAGGCGCGGGCGGGTTTCGACCGAGGCGCCGGGCACCAGGCGTTGCAGCAGCGGGCGGATGGTCTCGGCGCCCAGGAACATGGTTTCCACCATGCCCCGCGCATGCAGCAGCCGTTCGGTGAAGACATGGCCCCGGTCCGGGTCTGCGCATAATTGAATCTCGTCCACCGCCACGAATTCGGTGTGGCGGTCCAGCGGCATGGCCTCCACCGTGCAGGAGAACCATCGCGCGTCGGGGGGGATGATCTTTTCTTCGCCAGTGATCAGAGCGACGTTTTTGACGCCTTTCTGGGCCACCATGCGGTCATAATTCTCTCGCGCCAGAAGACGGAGGGGGAAGCCGATGATTCCAGAGGAATGCGCCAGCATCCGCTCGATCGCGAGATGCGTTTTGCCAGTGTTGGTCGGACCGAGGACGGCCCGAACGCGTGCGGGGAAACCGGAGTCGGGACCGAGCATGATCAGGAGTTTGGATGCTGCGGTGCAAAATGCAAGCGTGACCTGGAGTCGCGGCGCCAGACCCGTCAGCCCGTCACCGAGCGCGGCCAACGGCCGCTGCCATCGGCCCCATTCGCGAATCCAATCCTGATTACCCCGTTGAAACCCGCGGCCACCCACCGCATATGGTGCGCTGGACAGGAGACCGACCATGACTGAGACCACATTGGAACACCATGACTTTGGCGCCGAAGTCGGCCGCCTTTTGGACCTCGTCGTTCATTCCCTCTACTCCGAACGGGAAATTTTCCTGCGCGAGCTGGTCGCCAACGCGGCCGACGCGGTGGATCGCCGCCGGTTCGAGGCATTGACAGATCAGACTCTGTCCCCCCCGGCGGACGCGAAAATCCGTATCGTCCCCGACAAGGACGCCCGCACCATCCTGATCTCCGACGACGGGATCGGCATGACCCGGCAGGAGCTGATCGACAATCTCGGCACCATCGCCCGCTCTGGCACCAAGGCCTTTGGGGAAAAGCTCGCCAACACCAAACCGGAAGACCGGCCGAGCCTGATTGGTCAGTTCGGTGTCGGCTTTTACTCCGCCTTCATGGTGGCGGATCGGGTGGAAGTGACGTCGCGCAAAGCCGGCAGCGACCATGCCTTCACCTGGGCATCGGAAGGCGCGGGCAAGTTCACCCTCTCGGCCGAGACCCGCGAGACCCCAGGCACCGACATCGTTCTGTACATCAAAACCGATGCGGACGAGTATCTGGAACCGATGCGGTTGGAGACCATCATCCGCAAATGGGCGGATCACGTGACGCTGCCGATCACGGTGGCGCATGATGGCAAGGATGAGCCGGCGAATGAGGGTACGGCCCTCTGGCGCAAGCAGAAATCCGACATCACCGAGCAGACCTACGCCGAATTCTACCGCCATCTCGGGCACATGTTCGACAGCCCCTGGGCGACGCTGCACTGGAAGGCGGAAGGCACACTCGAATATTTCTGCCTGTTGTTCATCCCGTCCATGAAACCGTTCGAGCCGGTGGAGGGCGATCGCGACGCGCATATCCGGCTGCATGTCCGACGCATGTTCATCACCGACAAAGGCGAATTGCTGCCCCACTGGCTGCGTTTCGTGAAAGGCGTGGTGGATACGGAAGATCTGCCGCTCAATGTGTCCCGCGAGATGTTGCAGACGACGCCGATCCTGGCGCGGATCAGAAAGGCGATGGTTGCGCGGGTGCTGGGGGAACTGAAGACCCGCACCAAAGAGGCCGAGGATTACAATCGTTTCTGGGAGAATTTCGGCCCGATCCTGAAAGAAGGCGTGTGGGAGGACAACGAGCACCGCGCCGAACTCGCGCCGTTGCTGCGGTTCCATTCCTCCACCCAGGACGGCTGGACCTCACTGCCCGACTACGTGTCGCGCATGCCGGACGGGCAGGAGACGATCTATTACCTGTCCGGCGACAACGCGGCCGCGCTGAAGCATTCCCCGCAGTTGGAGGGGTTCCGTTCCAAGGGCTACGAAGTCCTGCTGATGGCCGATCCCATCGACGCCTTCTGGCCGGAGCGGCTGGACAGCTTCGAGGGAAAGGCGCTGCGCAGCGTCACGCAGTCCGCGGCCGACATCGCCTCCGACGCGGCGCTGCCCGATATCTCCCCGCTGCTGGCGGCGCTGAAAGCGGCCTTGTCCGATGAGGTGTCGGACGTCCGCGCGACCGGCCGCCTGACCGACAGCGCCGTGGTGCTGGCGGCGGACGACACCGGTCCGGACCTGCAAATGCAGCGCCTGCTGCGCCGGGCCGGACGGGCGATGATGCCGTCGAAACCGATCCTGGAGATCAACCCCGGCCACAAGCTGATCGAGGGCCTGTCGGCGAAACTGGATGATACCACCTTGATCGCGGAGGCGGCGGCAACGCTGCTCGACCTCGCCCGGGTGCAGGACGGTGAGGCGCCGCGTGATGCAGCGGCCTTCGCGCGGCGGGTGACGTCGCTGCTGGCCGGGAGTTTAGGCGGCGATTCGGCCGGGTAACAAACGCCGTCCGGGCGCCGCGCGTCCGGTGGGCTGTTGTTGAACAGTCGAAAATAGATGCGGTTCACGTCCCCCTGATGACTATATCGGGGGGACATACCATGGCTTGCCGTGAACGAAGCGGGCGGCGCCGGCTTAGCGGGTGTGCGGCATCCCGTCGTTTTGGCTCCCCACACGGTTCAGTTCAAGCCGGTGCCGTTGGGGCCAGGCAGCAAGCCGGCTTTCAAATAGGGCAGGAAGTGCGCCACATCCGGTGTCGCCAATCCCTTGACCTTCGCCGCTTCGTCAAAGCGCCGCAGTTGCACGGCGGCGGCGTGATGGGCCAGCGCCTCAAACGCGGTCACCTCCTCCGCCGCCATGGGGCCGCCCTGCAAGGCCAGGCTGCGCACGCTGTCGGGGGACAGGCGGGCAAAGTAGCTGGGTTCGGTGGCGCACAGATAGCGCTTGGCCGCGACGTGCAGGCGCACGGGCTCGGTCACCGCCGGGATGAAGCGCTCACCGAGCCAGGCGGCGCCGCGTTCCTCATGCAGGTCATCGATCCCCTCGGCGGCGGGGTCTTCGCCCAGGTCATGCACCATGTGCCCGATGTCATGCACCAGCGCGGCCGCGATCAGCGCCGGCGCGCAACCGGCCTGCTCCGCCAGCCATGCCGCCTGCAGCGCATGGGCCCGCTGGTTGATGGTCGACAGGCCATACTGGCGTTCGCCCTTGCCGCTGATCAGGCCGGCGATATGGGCGACGATATCCTGATCCACGGCGCGTTCCCCTGCGATGGTCGAAACAGTCTAGCCCATCTTATTCATCCTGGCCCAGCCCAAGCGCCCGCCCGGGTCATATGGTGTCATACCGAAATAATACACCGCGCGCCTCGCCGATGCTTGCCGTGCCGCGTTTCGAACCAGATTTGTCAGGCGTTGGCGGTGG
>CAIXEA010000138.1 GCA_903918315.1 uncultured Acetobacteraceae bacterium
GGCAACTGCGTTCATTTGTCGCTCGACCCAGCAGAATCTCCGGCCGGACGGCAATCACTGGCCGGTGGCGCTGGCCGCGGGCGCCGTCCCGGCGCTTTCGGCGTTGCAAAGGCCGTCGGACGGCGAGTAGACTACCTCTCAAACGGCCGGGTGGGCCGGCCATCTGGGGAATGTCGGCTTATGTTCGCGGAGTCTGTCTCTCACGCACCGATTATACTGGAGACTCACGACATATACACGGATCTAATCCGCTCGCATGGCATTCCCGAATTTGTTCCTCAGACGCCAACCGACTCTCTAAAGACGCGACGTGAAGAGGAGGATTCTTGGGCAAGAGCTGCAGTATGCGTCAAATTGTCGCCCGAAGACCATGCGATCATTGCTAAATTTTCTAAGCGAGCAGTGCTCGCCCGGCCATATGTCCGGTCTCTTTCAGGCTCTGGGAGGCAGTGGGCAGAAATTGTCAAAGCAAACCGCTTACGCGGATCTTTTCTCGAGGCTGGTGAAATCGACATCCTGCTTTGGGGCAGCATGCATCAGGGGAATGTTGACAGCATAAACTGGTTCGTCGACAAGGTACTCACCGCTGATGAAGCCCTAGCCGATGCGAGGATAGTTGTTGCCGGCCGCGTGATTGAACGTCTGGAGAGTGATCGGTTGGCGGCGCGCGGCGTATAGGTCGCCGGATTCGTAGACCGACTCGACGACCTGATGGCTCGGGCGAAGGTGCTTGTGGTAGCCGACCTACAGGGCAGCGGTGCATCCGTGAAAGCCATGGAAGCGATCGCCTCTGGCGTGCCTTTCGCCGCCACCAAAGCGGCGCTGCGCGGGCTCGACCTCACTGGCCTCGCGTACGCGCCGGCAGCCGATGCAGCTACTTTAGCCGCCGATGTTGCCGCACTTCTGAGGTCAGATGCGGCCAGAAAAGCCAGAGTGGAGGTGGCGCGCGCGCTGTACGAGCGGAATTTCTCCGCCGCAGCTTACTCCAGCGCGATGGACGAAGCACTAGCCTTCGCGCTGGATGTTGGTGCTGCATCCCCTACGGCTCATCGAGAAGGGCAATGTCCATGACAACAAAAGCCTCCCGATCCACGCTACCCGAGCCGGGTAACGTAGAAAGTGTCGAGACATCGGCTGCCAGCGCGACGCCGAAGCTCACGGCGGTAATCTGTACACATCTTCGATACGAGGTATTGGACGCTGCGATCGAGAGCCTTCTGAATCAGGACTGCCCGCCAGATTTCCTCGAGGTCGTGGTAGTGGACAACTCGCCCGACGAAGCAAAGGTCAGTGATTATCGTGCTCGATACGATCGCGTGCCCGGCTTGCGCTACCTGCATGAGCCTATTGTTGGGCTCTCCAACGCGCGTAATCGCGGGCTTGCCGAGGCGAGAGCGCAGCTGGTAGCGTTTATCGACGACGATGCGATAGCATCGCCTTCCTGGGCAACGAACATCGTGGCCGGCTTCGCCGCGCTCGGTTCACATATTGGTGCTGTCGGCGGCCGCGTAGTCCCGCGCTTCAGTACGCCGCTCCCCACTTGGCTGAACGACGGGTTGCTTGCCTACCTTTCGGTTGTGGATTGGGGCGGTCGCCTGCGGGTGGTCCGCGGAGCAGAATGGATCGTTGGTTGTAACATGGCCTTTCGGCGTGATATTGCAATTAGGGTTGGCGGCTTCAGCAGTTTCTTGGGCCGCAGCGGTGCTGGCGCTTCGCTCCTGTCAAACGAGGAAAATGATATCTGCACGCGCTTGCGTGGGTCAGGCTACGAGGTGGCCTACTCGCCTGCCGCCTTGGTCGAGCACGTGATCGATCCAGGGCGACTAACGCCGGCTTGGTTTCGCCGCCGGGCCGCTTGGCAGGCAGTCTCCGATCTTTTGGCTGATCCAGTGCGTGCGGAGGCGCTCGCTGCGCGTGCCCCGGCACATCTGCAGATAGTCAGTGCACGTGCCCAAGGTTCACCGCCCTTTGGGATATACACACCGACTGAAAATCCGGCAAAGATCAGCGAAGATGTCGGCGTCGCCTACGATCTTGTTGTCGCTATGCTCTGCGCTGGTGGAGTGGATGCAGGAACTGGCGATCAGACTGCAGGCCGAAATGACTTGATGGCCTATTTGCGGTCTTTTCTGCTGCGGCATCCGTTACTTCTGAAGTTCGCCCGCGCTTTGCGGCGTCGGGTAAAGTTAGTGTCCATCCGGGAACAGCGCGAGTCATCTGAATCGGTTGTGATTGGCTCGCAGCGGCGGGCGGGGTGAGAACGGCGTCCATGTGGACGCCCCAGAACCGACCAAAATACGACCGCAGTAAGCTGCGCTACCCGAGCGACCTGACCGACGAGGAGTGGGCGATCATTGCCCCGCTGATTCCGCGCGCAAAGCGTGGCGGCAACAAGCGCACGGTTGACGTGCGGGCGGTGCTGAACGGGGTGATGTACATCCTGAGCACTGGCTGCCAGTGGGCGGCGCTGCCGAAGGATCTGCCGCCGCGCAGCACGGTGAACGACTACCTGAGGCGCTGGGACGCCGACCGGACGCTCGATCGCCTCCACCACGCGCTCTACGTCCAGTGCCGGGAACAGGCCGGCCGTGAGGCCAGCCCGACCGCTGCGATCATCGACAGCCAGAGCGTGAAGGGCGCGGAAAAAGGGGGGTCTGCATCGATCCCTTGGGCTACGACGCAGGCAAGAAGATCAAGGGCAAGAAGCGGCACGTCCTGGTCGACACCCAGGGCCTGCTGATGCAGGCCATCGTCCACGCCGCCGACATCCAGGACCGCGACGGTGGCGTGCTGCTGATGGGCGCGCTGTTTGGGCTCTACCCCTTCCTGCTGAAGCTCTACGCCGATGGCGGTTACCAGGGGCCGAACTTCCTGGCCGGTTTGCGCAGCACCTGCCGTCACGTGAACCTCGAGATCGTCAAGCGATCCGAGTTGCGCAACTTCGTCGTGCTGCCGAAGCGTTGGATCGTCGAGCGCACCATCGCCTGGCTCAACCGCTGCCGACGGTTGGCCAAGGACTGGGAATGCCTGAACCGCAGCGCGCTCGCCTTCCTGCGCTGGGCGTCCGTTCGCCGCATGCTCCGAAGGCTATGTCAGAAAACCATATGATCCCGGATGGACTCTTAGGTCGTGGCAGAGCGAGCGTCACCCACGTGGCAGCGCCCACAACAGCTGCTCGGCTCGTTTCACCACGCGCCCGATCAGCCCCGCCTTGAACGCGTCTGCGAGATAGCCATCGCAGAACCGGTCGGCCCGCAGGCAAGTCGTCAGCACATGGGAGAGCTCCGCCACACTGGCTTCGGCCATGGCAGCGGGGTCGCTCATCAGTCGCGCTCCACGTGGCGTGCTGCGCCAGTCAGACCATGGCAGAGTACGCACCCAGCCTTTGTCATAGGCCATTTGGACAAAGCGTCCGGCATCCTGGCTGTATGTCACGCCGTAGTACACACCGGGCTCGGCGACGGGGTCATCAGTCACGGCGCTGAACCCTGGCGCATCGAACACCGGTGCAAATGCAGCAAGTGCGGCCAGGCGGTCGCGCAGGGTTGGTTGATCCTTCTCCCATGGGGCTTCGGCGTCGAAGGCGTGCTGTTCGATCCCCTCCGGGACCGCATCGAACAGGGATGCAGCAGCCTGCTCCAGCCGCCCGCGCCACGCCAGCGCATCGAGCCAAGCGGCCGGGATGCCGCTAGCGCCGTAGATCGCGCCTGCGAGTTGCCCGGCAACGGCAGCGGTCGTGTCCGCGTCTGCGCCGAGGTTGGCGGCCAGGAGCACGGCGGAGCGGAAGTCCGTCGTGTGCGCCACGGCCCACACAGCGGCCTGCAGCGCATGCACGACATAGCCCGAGCCCCGGATGCGGTCGCGGTGCAAGCCGCGCCAGCCGCCTTCGATGCGTTCCGCGGCGGCAGAGGCCAGCACGGTGTTCAACGATGACCCCGCGATCGCGTCTGCAAGCATCGTGGCGAAGACGTCGGACGCGTGCAGTGTTGCCGGGGCGGCATGGGTTGTCCGGGTCTGCAACTCGGCGACGCGGGCGAGTTCCGCCCGGTCCTGCCAGTGCCGGATCGCGACGGGCGCCAGGCGCATCAGGGCGCCGTTGCCGGCTGTGTTGGGGTCCGTGGAGCCGACCAGGGCCGAGCCGGTGCGACGGAACGCGTCGAGTGCCGCGCGGGTGGCGTTGCCGATATCGAAGCACACGCCCGTGCAGGAATAGGTGCCGCGCTCGTGCCAATCTACGAAGCGGCGCATCAGGTCGGAGGGATCGAGCGCCGGGTCGTGGTGCAGGCTGTCGGCAAGGGCCAACGCCATGGCGGTGTCATCCGTCCATTGACCGCGCTCAAGCCGGTGCGGGCCGCCCGCCTCCAGGTCCGAAAGCAGGGCAAGGCGGGGTTTGGCACTGAATTCGATGGCGGCGCCCAGCGCATCGCCCACGGCCAGGCCAAGCAGCGCGCCCAGCGCCCGGTCCCGCGCCGCATCCTGGTTGAGAGTGCATTACAAACTCCATCCTCGTTGCCATTATCCCTTTGTTGACAACATGCTTAGCCGCGCTGGCATAATTTCACTGACCGGATCGACTGACGCAATAGTGCAGATCGATTCAGTGGCAGCCGAAACGCGTCGCATGCTATACGTAGCGTATGACAAAATCCAAGCACCCCGGCGGTCGCCCCACCTCGTACCGCCCCGAGTTCTGCACCCGCGTTGTCGAACTGATGGCCGAGGGACGATCCCTGGACGGCTGCGCCTCGCAACTGGGCGTACACCCTGACAGCCTGAACGAGTGGCAGAACCGACACCCGGAGTTTTCCGTGGCCGTACGGGCTGGCAGAGCGGCTGCCACGGCGTGGTGGGAGGCTAGGCTGCTGGACGTGGCGCAAGGCGGCCAGGGCAACGCTCAGGCGATCCAATGGGCGCTTCGCAATCGGTCGCGGGCTGCCAGCGGATGGCACCACGACGCCCAGCGGTTGGAACACAGTGGGCCAGAGGGCGGGCCTGTTCAGGTCGCGCCGATCACGATCGACGCGACGAACCTGACCAAAGAACAGCGGATATTGCTCCGGAAGGCGTTGATGGCGACTCCAGCCGAGTAGACTCCCCCAGCTTTCGCGGACTTTCAAAACGGGCTTAGTTGGTAAGGTAGTCGGTAAACCGCACAACCTTACCAATACTCGCTTAATAACCCATTGATATAGTTGGCGTCCCGTAGGGGATTCGAACCCCTGTCGCCGCCGTGAAAGGGCAGTGTCCTGGGCCTCTAGACGAACGGGACAGGCCGGGCCGCTGGCGACAGCCAGCGGGCGAACGGTGGGTAGCGGAGGGGGCGCGGCCGGTCAAGCCGCAAGTCACACCATTGCCGCATCGCTGATAAAAAATCCTGGCGTGACTGATCCGTTCCACGCTTCCGCCCGCAAATGACCGGCCAGATGCATGGGCAACCCGCTGCGATTGAGCAAAGCGTCCGACAAAGCGCCTTCCCGCGCGCGGAACAGCATCGCTTTCAGCCGGGGACCGCCCCCCTCCCCTTCAACGAAGGCGCGAATCGTATTGCCCTCTTTGCCGACACGATCGGCGCGCACGACGCGGGCGCGTTGCAGCACCAATGTCGGCTCCTCATTCCCGGCACCGAACGGCGCCAGCCGTTCCAACTGCCGCGCCAGCTCGATCGTCGCGCCTTGCACCGCCACGGTTCCCTCGACCGGTAAATCGGCCGCGCCCGGCAATGCGCTGGCCGCCGCCAGCCGTTCGTTCAGGAAGGCGCGGAAATCGCCGATCCGATCGGTGGGGAGGGAAAAACCGGCGGCCATGGCATGGCCGCCGCCGGTGGCCAGGATTCCCATCTGGCGCGCCGCGATCACCGCCGCCCCGAGGTCGATACCGGTCACCGAGCGGCCTGAACCTTTCGCCAGGCCCGCTGCGATCCCCGCGACACAGGCGGGCCGGTTGAAGCGCTCTTTGATGCGGCCCGCGACGATTCCAACCACGCCGGGGTGCCAGGCCTCGCCCGCGACCAGCAGCACCGCGGCACCGGCGTCCGCCTGAAGCCCGGCTTCATGCAGCGCGTGTTCCAGCATGCCGGCCTCGACCTCCTGGCGTTGCCGGTTCACGCTGTCGAGCCGTTCGGCCAATACCATGGCTTCAGCCGGGTCGTCGCTGAGCAGCAGGCGCAGCCCCATGTCGGCTTCACTGATTCGCCCGGCCGCGTTGATCCGCGGCCCCAGAGCGAAGCCGCATGTGAAGGTGGACAGGCTGTCGCGGGCCTGGGTGACATCCAGCAGAGCCGCGATTCCCGGTCGCCCGCGCCGGGCCATGACCTTCAGGCCCTGGCACACCAGCGCCCGGTTGACGCCGGTCAGCGGCATGACATCGCAGACGGTCGCCAGCGCGACAAGATCCAGCAGGCCCATCAGATCGGGCTCGCGTGAGGTCACGAAATGCCCTTGCCGGCGCAGGACCCGCACCGTCGCCACCGCGGTCAGGAACGCGATACCAGCGGCGCACAGTGACCCGAGGCCCGAGCTGTCATCAAGGCGATTGGGGTTGACCGTGGCCAGGATGGCCGGCGGCGCGCCCTCCGCCTTGTGATGATCGAGCACGATCACATCCGCCTCCCCCCGGACTTCCCCCAGGGCGTCGGCGGCGGCGGTGCCGCAATCCACGCAGACGATCAGCCCGACCCCGCGATCCACCAGGCCGCGCAAGGCCCTGGCATTGGGGCCATAGCCCTCTTTCATGCGGTCGGGGACATGGTGGTGGACCACGCAGCCGAGGCCCCGCAGCAGCGTGACCATCAGCGCGGCCGAACAGGCCCCATCCACATCGTAATCCCCGAACACGCCCACGGTTTCGCCCGCCTTGACCGCCCGGGCCAGCCGATCGGCTGCAAGGTTCATGTCTATCAGGATCGAGGGGTCAGGGAGCAAGGCGCGCAGCGTCGGCTCCAGGAAATCCGTCGCGGCGTCCAACCCCACGCCGCGGGCGGCCAACAGCCGGCCGACGATTTCAGGCAGGGCCAACCGCTGGGCGATCCCGAGAGCGACCCGGTCCTCCCCAAGGCGCCAGACCCAGCGCCGCCCGCCAAGACTGCGCGCGACGCCCAGGGCCGGACCGCTTTCGTTCAAGTGGCCGTCCAGGTCTTGGTCGCGAAATTATGGTGGCCTTCGATATAGCGCACCGTACCCGATCGGCTGCGCATCACCACGGAATGGGTGATCGCGCCCTGGCCGAAGCGCTTGATGCCCCGCAGCATCGGGCCCGAGGTCACGCCGGTCGCGGCGAACATCACATCGCCCTTGGCCATCTCCTCACAGCTAAAGACCTTCAGCGGGTCCGCATGGCCCATGTCACGCACGCGCTGCTTCTGCGACTCGTCTTCATACATCAGGCGTCCCTGCATCTGCCCGCCGGTGCACCGCAGCGCGGCGGCGGCGAGCACGCCCTCCGGCGCGCCACCCGAGCCCAGATAGATGTCGATCAGAGAGTCCGGCATCATGGTCGCGATCACCCCGGCCACGTCACCGTCGCTGATCAGCATGATCCGGGCGCCGGCTTCGCGGGTTTTGGCGATCAGTTCGGCGTGGCGGTCGCGATCGAGGATGCAGGCCACCAGATCGGACACCGCGCACTGCTTCGCGCGCGCCAGGCTGCGCAGGTTGGTCGCGACGGAAGAATCGAGATCAACGACCCCCATCGGCAGGCCACCGCCCACCGCGATCTTGTCCATGTAGATATCCGGCGCATGCAGGAAATTTCCGCGCTCGGCCAAAGCCACGGTCGCGATGGCGGAGGGGCCGCCCTTGGCGGTCAGGGTCGTGCCTTCCAGCGGATCGACCGCGATATCCATGGCCGGTCCGCCGGCGCCCACCTTCTCCCCGATGAACAGCATCGGGGCTTCATCCATCTCTCCCTCACCGATCACCACGGTTCCATCGATATCGACGGCATCGAAGGCTTTGCGCATCGCC
This sequence comes from uncultured Acetobacteraceae bacterium, assembly GCA_903918315.1. Lineage (GTDB taxonomy): Bacteria > Pseudomonadota > Alphaproteobacteria > Acetobacterales > Acetobacteraceae > Rhodopila. The sequence goes on from CAIXEA010000138.1 coordinate 7,962, forward strand.
TCCACCGCGGCCCCATCGGCATCGTTCTTCTTGCCAAGCCCGATCCAGCTGGAGGCCGCCAGAGCGGCGGCTTCGGTCACGCGGACCAGCTCAAGGGCTAGGTTACGGTCGGAGTTGGTCGTCATTCGGTCCTCCAGGGAGATCAGGCGATTCGGCTCGGTCTTTAGCATGAACCGAACCCAAATCATCCTGATCAAGATGATTGAACGTCACGGATGACCCTGACACTATACACGCAAGGGTGGCGGCGACAGGCCGTACTCCCGCGAGGAATCGTTCCGCGGGCCAACGGCGGCTCGCTTTGAAGCACGCGCGTTCGCCGGCCATGCCCGCGACCGCGCATCGATACGATTGCCTTCACGCCCGTCGAATCCTTTCGCCGTTCCCCGGAGCCTCGCATGACCCCAATGACTCGTATTTCAAGACGCGGACTCTTACGCGGTGCGTCCGCGACCGCCGCGACCCTGGCCGCCGTTCAGGCCGGATTTCCCCATGGCGCATTCGCCCAGGGGACCGGGCCAGAGACCACCAAAGCCCGGCTCGGTTACATCCCCTTGACTGATGCCGCCCCATTGATCGTCGCCAAGGAACAGTCCTTGTTCGCGAAATATGGGCTGCCCGACGTGGAGGTGGTGATGCAGCCATCCTGGCCCGGAACCCAGGACAACCTGATCAAGGGCGGTGAGGCCGGGGGCATCGACGGGGCGCATATCCTGACGCCGATGCCTTACATGATGCATATCGGTAAGGCCGGCCCCAACGTGCCGGCGATCCCGATGGCGATTTTGGGCCGCATCAACACCAATGGCCAGGCGATCAACCTTTCCAATGGATTTAAAGCGCTGGGGACCAAGTTGGACTCCTCCGTCGCTAGGCCGTGTGGACGGATTTGATCAAGACAAACACACAGGCCAATGACACGAATGCCTCGTAGTTTCGCTTGGTCTTCTCACAGCGCATAGCGACCCGCTTGAACCGTTTGAGTTTGCCGAAGCATTGCTCGACGCGA